>JAGCRH010000032.1 GCA_017964785.1 Prevotella sp. | reverse complement strand
TTGTAGACATCCTTGACAAGACCGCCATGTGGCAGCCAAACACACCATTAAGCAAGTACCGTGAACTGTTGCCTGACAGATGGGCAACAATGTAAACAATCGTCATTGATTATGCAAGGCGTAACATCAGAGACGCTTACGGAATTATTTGCCTTGAATCTGGGGCACGTTTATGCCCAGGGTGCATAAGTCTGCCTGAAATCTGGGGCATATAAATGAACTTTCAAAATGGTTTGCCCTCGTACGGTGTGAGCAGAGTGTAATACAGGCACTTGTAAATAGAGGCGATGGTCATAATATCCGCATTAGCGACCTGGGAGAGTTCGTGGGATGTTTAACAGTTCAGGTTTACTAACTATGTTCTTTTCATGTAAAAGAAGTTAATTATTTGGCGATTTCGGTTTTTATACTTAATTTTGCAGACGATGTAGTTAACTCCTCGTCGCACCATCTGAATAGGGTGAGAGCGGACAGGAAAAGAGACGGTGGTAAGGGTACGCAAGGGGTTTGTATAACATTAAAAAAACTTTCGCAATTATGGCAAAAATGAATAATGGCGTTATATGATGCCAGACACGGTTTAAGCATTTTGCAAACGAATGGGATGAAACCATGTGTGAAATTGACGGTATTCTTTGTGTAACTAAATATTATTTATAATCATGAAAGAAGAATATTACCAAACGACACTGTTTGATGATATATTTACAATAGATAAACAGTTTCAATATATTGATAAAGAAATTGTTGTAAGTCTTTCAGATATTATTATTTCAAAGTTAAAAAACTACTCGCTTGAAAAATACATAAAAGACATAGAAACAGATGGACTTGAAAACACTTGGGCCTATATTTGTGAATATGTTTTATCTTATGGAGAAAATAAAGATTTTCTAACTGTAAGAAACTTCGGCGAAATGTATGAAATTGGGCTTGCCATCCAAGATAAAAAGCAGAAAAAAGAGAACGGACAGTATTATACGCCAGATGATGTTGCTTTTGTTATGAGTGAATGGTTTGATTCTCTTGAAGGAAAAAAACTTTGTGATGTCGGTTGTGGAACTGGGAAATTGATTTTAACTTATTTAGATTATATCGGTAAAGATAGGGCTCTTAAACTGCTTAATGAAGGGAAAGTGTATTTGTATGACATTGATACGGTTGCGCTAAAAATATGTAAAACAGCAATATTATTAAAATACGGAAAAGAATTAAAAGATAAAATACACGATATAGCGGGAGATTTCTTGTCATCAAAAATACAGTTACCTCAGAATTGTAAGGTTATATCCAATCCTCCTTATGCAGCAATTCAGCAAATTGGCTTATATTGGAACAAAACAAAGGTTCTAAGTGATTCTCGTGAGTTATATTCCATTTTTATGGAGAAAATCATAAAAGATAGCCATTCTTCCGTAATAATCACACCTTATAGTTTTATTTCCGGATCAAAGTTTTATTCTCTTAGAACATTTATGAATCAATATAACGGGGAGATATATTCTTTTGATAATGTTCCTGGTAATATTTTCTGCGGACGAAAGCATGGTATCTTTAATACAAATACAAGCAATTCAGTCCGAGCGGCAATTACTGTGGTTCGAAAAAACAATTCTGATGGTTTTAGACTTACTCCACTTATTCGTTTTAAATCCACAGAGCGAAAGGACTTGCTTCAATGCAAAACACTTGAAAGTTTCTTGTCACCAAAGAGACAAAAAATATCATCGGACAAGCCGATGTATTATAAATGTTTCAAGGAACTACAACCTTTGTATGATCGCATAATAGAAAAAGCGGGAGATCATATACTTGCCGAACTCGTTTCACAAAATGGTGAGCATGTTCTTTCAATGCCAAATACATGCCGTTATTTTACAAGTGCTGTTTCTGGTAAAATGAACAGAAACGGTCAAATTACTCTCCATTTTGACGATGAAAAAAAATATAATTATGTATATTGTCTTATAAATTCTTCTTTTGCATATTGGCATTGGAGGCTGTTTGATGGTGGCATTACTTATCCTATCAGTTTACTTCTTAAAATGCCTGTTATTTATAACATCCTTTCAGAAGAAGATCATCTGTATTTTAAAGAGATTGTAAATGAAATGTCTAGTACGGCAAATGCATTTGTTGTTAAGAAAAAGAATGTGGGCATCCAAGAAAACATTAAATATCCACGGCAATATCGTGACAGAATAAATCAAAGATTTCTAAACATTTTGAATCTTACAGTTGATAATTCAACAATGGATTTGATACATTCTAATATGGCATTAAAGGTAAGTGTATGAAAAAAAAGGAAATCCCATTAACAAAACTGCAAAAAGAGATAATGCAGGAATTTTATAGTATTACTCCAACAAAAGTAGTTTTCAGCAAGCCAAAAAGAGATAAACTATGGGAACTTGCCCAAAAGCGTAGTTCAGACATAGACTTGCAGGCCATAAAAACAATATGTCCTGCATTAGAGCACCAAATCCAGAAGAGTCTTGAACAGGGGAATAATATCCAGTCCGCTGTCTTCAGCGAGTGTGTTTACGCTCAGACTTTCGCAAACATGCTGAAACTTGACTTGTTTGTTAATTGTGCTGATAACCCTAATTTTATACCATCATCTGTTGCAAATTTAATCCAGTCTTATAATTTAGTTCCTCGCTACGTGTATTCAACAAAAGACAGACGAAGAATGTTGATTCAAGCAGGCGGCTATGGTGGCGTTGATAGTGCTTTGATTACAGTTATTGATTTGGTTATCTACACAATCGAATTCAAGGAACCAAGTGCAAGAACAAGTGATCCTGATTTGCCGAAATACGGTGAAGATGGTAAAATTGTAATTACACAAGATTTCTTGGAGCGCTACCCTCAATTTGAAGCAATGCTGAACGAAAAGAAAGATTTAATTTTTTTTGATAACATAGGACACAATGTAAATGATTTCTCTGAGGATAGTATAAATATTGCAGTTTCAAACAATTATTCAAAAAAATATGCTGATGTAATCTGCACGGAAGATATTAATGGTTACTTTGTTATGATGCCTGTAAATCAAGTTCAGTTATGGGCAGAACTTGAAGGAGAAATCAGACCGTCTGGAAGAAATCACTATAAAGTTTGGACTCCAGTGGCGTTAAGGCGCCTCATGTTACAATACGAACCTGTTATCAATGGAGATATAGTTAAACTAAAAAAAAGTAAACTTGAAGTGAGAAAAGAACGCGGGGGCAATGGAAAGATTTCTGGCTATAAAATTACCCCACTTTTTTTTGTTTATGCCAAAGATTGTAAAGATGATGATAATTATATAACATTCAACATTATGGATGTTCAGCAATTAAATCCTTCAATTGCTGGGAAGGTGTTTTTTAAAAAGTTGAAATATGAAGAAGTAAAATCTTACTATCAAAAAATGTATACGAGGTGTCAAATATGGAACAAGATTATGAAGAAATTTTAGAGGAAGAGCCAAGCATGAAGGCAAGTTGACCTTCGACAAGTTCTATAAGACTATTGACGGTACGACTTCTGTTGTAGAAGAGAAGGTTGCATTGTTCTTGGGAAATTTAGGAGTGTAGCCAAAAACAGAAATGAAGACTGAAGGTACAGGAATGGACACTGAACATGGAAAAGGAGAACAAACTGATACTCTATAAGGACGATGAGGGCTGGGTGAGCGTGAACGTGCGCTTTGCCGATGAGGATGTGTGGCTGACACAGGCGCAATTGGCAGAAACAAGATGTAATCATGTGTTGGAAGTATACCCTCAAGGACGTCCAGTATATTTAGAAGGAAGCAAACTTATATCTTATAGGTTTTGATTATATTGTTATGAGACATAGAATGAAATCTGGTAAAATCGGTTCGTATTCGCCTGAGAAGTTAAAGGTGAGTGAAGATGAACAGGAAGAGAGGGAAGTATCTGAGGAGGTAGAGGATATCTTCGAAGAGGATTCTGCGTTCAGCAATGATGATGAGGCGTTGGCTGCAATGGAATTCTATGATAGTCCCGATGAAATGGAATGAAAAGAATAGAAGTCGTAGCAGCGATAATCCATGACGATGAAGGCCGTATCTTTGCCACTCAGCGAGGATATGGAGACTATAAAGACAGCTGGGAGTTTCCCGGGGGGAAGATGGAGCCGGTGGAATCGGCTGAGGATGCACTGAAACGAGAGATCTGGGAGGAATTAGAAACTCGTATCGAGATAGAAAGGTTGGTACAAACGGTGGAGTGGGACTATCCTGAATTCCATTTGACAATGCACTGTTTTTGGTGTCACGTGGAGAGTGGAGGTTTGACGCTGAAAGAACATGAGGCGGCCAAGTGGCTGGATAAAGCAGAGTTGGATAGCGTGGATTGGTTGCCTGCTGACAGAATTGTGGTTGAAACGATTAAATAATAAGGTATATGGATTGGTTACACATTATTGCGGTTGCTGCATTGGTTGTTATTGGCGTGGTTATCTACTTGAACAAAAGGAAAGGATAATGACGATGAAGAAGTGGGTTGTTTGCTTATGTCTGGTGCTGGCTTCGCTTGATGTGCTGGCGGTGTTGAAGACGCACGGCATCTGTCCTGAGGAGGCGATGCCTGTACCGGGTTCGTTGACTGGCGACTCCCTGGCTAATTTCACGGAGTTTTTCAGTGTGCTCACGCCCTATATCGAGGCGGTGACAAAGAATAAGGCGAAGAAACTATCGCGCCAGTGGCTCGAAGATGTGAGTGGCAACGGCTTCGACCGTCAGGGTCTGGCTCAGGAAAAGACGGAGCCTACCCAGAAGTTACGCCAGCAGCGCTTTGACACGTGGGATGCCACCTACGATCACGTGATGCTGATCTATGGCAAGGCTGTCGACAAGTACGGACGCAAGTACTATATGGTGAAGAATTCATGGGGCGATACAGGCAACTATCATGGAATATGGTATATGCGCGACAAGTACATCGCCCTGAATACCACTTATATCTTCCTGAACCGTCACGCTTTAACTGCTGAGGCCTTTCATACTCAGTGAGATACGGTTACGACGACGATCTAGCTCGATGACCCGGACACGGATGTGCTGGTGGAGTTTCACTACATCGGTGGGATGGGCGATGCGACGGTTCGCCATCTGGGAGATATGCACCAGACCATCCTGATGGACACCGATATCGACGAAGGCTCCGAAGTTGGTGATGTTCGTCACGATGCCTGGTAGTTCCATCCCTTCGATGAGATCATCGACGGTATTTACACGGGAATCGAACTCAAACTCCTCAATCTGTTGGCGTGGGTCACGACCCGGCTTTTCCAGTTCTTTGAGGATATCCGTGAGGGTGGGGATGCCCACCTCGGCAGTCACGTAGCGTTTGATGTCGATGGCCTCGCGCTTCTCCTTAATATTAATAAGGTCTATGACGGCGCAGTCCTGATCCTTTGCCATCTGTTCCACGATGGCGTAACTCTCCGGATGTACGGCAGAGTTGTCGAGTGGGTTCTTGGCGCCTGGGATGCGGAGGAAACCGGCACACTGTTGGAAGGCAGCAGGCCCCAGACGAGGAACTTTTTTCAATTGGGCTCGGGAAGTAAAGGCGCCATTCTCCTTACGGTAGTCCACGATGTTCTTGGCGAGGGTGGGGCCGAGTCCGCTGACATACATCAGCAAATGCTGCGAGGCAGTGTTGAGGTTGACGCCCACGTTGTTGACGCAACTCTCAACGGTCTGGTCGAGCGAGGTTTTGAGTTTCGTCTGGTCTACATCGTGCTGATACTGTCCTACGCCGATGCTCTTGGGATCGATCTTCACCAGTTCGGCGAGGGGATCCATCAGACGGCGCCCTATCGAGACGGCACCACGTACGGTGACATCCTCATCGGGAAACTCATCACGGGCGATCTTCGAAGCGGAATAGACGGAGGCGCCATCTTCGCTGACGACAAAACATTGAACATTGAGCATTGAACATTGACCATTATTCTTTGTGTCGAGATTGTAGCGGCCTGCGAGGACGTCTTTGATGAAATTGTTGGTCTCACGGCTGGCGGTGCCGTTGCCGATGGAGATGGCATCAATCTGGTATTTCTTCAGCATCTTCTGGATGCTCATGGCTGCCTCCATCCGTTTGTTGACAGGCGGGTGGGGGAAAATGGCCTCGTGGTGCAGGAGATTTCCCTGTGCATCGAGACAGACGACTTTGCATCCTGTACGGAAACCTGGGTCGACACCCATCACCCGCTTCTGACCTAAGGGCGCACCAAGCAATAGTTGCCGAAGATTCTCTGCAAAGACGTGGATGGCCTCTTCGTCAGCCTTCTCCTTGCTGAGGGCAGCAAACTCCGTCTCGATGGAAGGTTTGAGCAGGCGCTTATAACCATCCTCGA
>JAGCRH010000003.1 GCA_017964785.1 Prevotella sp. | reverse complement strand
GACCAAGAGCAGTGTATTCGATAAACTGACACGTGCTGTGGCAGGAAAGTCGAAGGTGGATGATGATGTGCTGGATAATCTGGAAGAGGTGCTCATCACGAGTGATGTAGGTGTGGACACCACGTTGAAGATCATCAAGCGGATTGAGGAGCGTGTGGCCCGAGATAAGTATGTCTCTACCTCAGAACTGAACGGGATTCTGAAAGATGAGATTGCTGCGCTGTTGGCGGAGAATAATTCCGAGGACAACGACAACTGGGACCTGCCCGGCGACCATAAACCCTACGTGATATTGGTAGTTGGGGTGAATGGCGTCGGTAAGACGACCACGATCGGTAAACTCGCCTGGCAGTTCAAGCAGGCAGGCAAGAAGGTCTACTTAGGTGCTGCTGATACTTTCCGTGCGGCTGCTGTGGAGCAGTTGTGTATCTGGGGTGAACGGGTAGGGGTGCCTGTCGTCAAACAGCAGATGGGCTCCGACCCGGCCTCTGTGGCTTTCGATACCCTTTCGAGTGCCAAGGCCAATGGGGCAGATGTCGTGCTGATAGATACGGCTGGTCGTCTGCACAACAAGGTGGGTCTGATGAACGAGTTGAAGAAGATCAAGGATGTGATGAAGAAGGTGCTGCCCGAGGCTCCCGATGAGGTGATGCTTGTCTTGGATGGTTCTACGGGACAGAACGCCTTTGAACAGGCCAAACAGTTCTCGGCTGTGACCCAGATCACCTCGTTGGCCATCACCAAACTCGACGGTACGGCGAAGGGCGGTGTGGTTATCGGCATCAGCGACCAGTTGAAAGTGCCTGTGAAGTATATCGGACTTGGCGAGAAAATGACCGACTTGCAACTTTTCAATAAGCGACAGTTCGTGGATTCGCTGTTTAATGAGTAAAACGATAGATTTTATATCACTGGGCTGTTCTAAGAATCTGGTCGATTCAGAGATGCTGATGGGACTCTTTGAGGCCAACGGCTATCAGTGTACCCACGATAGCGATGACCCTCAGGGCGAGATTGTTGTGGTCAATACCTGCGGTTTTATCAATGATGCGAAAGAGGAGAGTATCAATACCATCCTTGAATTTGCTCAGGCCAAGACGGAGGGACTGATCGAGAAACTCTTCGTGATGGGCTGTCTGTCGGAACGCTATCTGGCAGAGTTAGAGGCGGAGATTCCTGAGGTGGATGGCTGGTATGGGAAGTTTAACTATAAGCAACTGCTGCATGATATTTCTCAATCGCCTTCGGCCATTGAGAAATATCATCGCCACATCACCACGCCTCCACATTACACCTATATTAAGATCAGCGAGGGCTGTGACCGTCATTGTGCCTACTGCGCCATCCCGTTGATTACGGGAAAGCACCAGAGTCGTCCGATGGAGGAGATTCTCGACGAGGTGCGCCATCTGGTAGGCCAAGGTGTCAAGGAGTTTAATGTCATTGCCCAGGAACTGACCTACTATGGGGTAGACATTGACGGTAAGCAGCATATCGCAGAACTGATAGAACGGATGGCCGACATCAAGGGTGTGGAGTGGATTCGTCTGCACTACGCCTATCCGACACATTTCCCATGGGCCCTGCTCCGGGTGATACGGGAGAAACGGAATGTCTGCAACTATCTTGACATCGCCTTGCAGCATATCTCCGACCGCATGCTGGATAGGATGAAGCGCCACGTGACCAAGCAGGAGACTTACGACCTCGTGGAGCGTCTGCGTAGTGAAGTGCCTGGTATTCACCTGCGTACGACCCTGATGGTAGGCTTCCCGGGAGAGACAGAAGAAGACTTTGAAGAACTCCTCGCTTTCACCAAATGGGCGCGTTTTGAGCGGATGGGAGCCTTTGCCTATTCGGAGGAAGAAGGAACCTATTCGGAGCAGCATTACGAAGATGATGTGCCGGAGGAGGTAAAACAGCAACGACTCGACAAACTGATGCGTATCCAACAGAGGATCAGTGCCGAGATCGAGGCAGAGAAGATTGGCACCATCCAGCGTGTCATCATCGACAGACAGGAGGGCGATTATTATGTCGGACGGACGGAGTTTTGTTCTCCGGAGGTCGACCCCGAGGTGCTCATCCCTGTCAGTGAAAAGGAACTGACCATCGGAGCATTCTATCCAGTGAGGATTACCGACTCCGAGGAATTTGACTTATATGCAACCACAATCACTTATTGAGATATGAATAATAAAGACTTCATTGCAGAACTGGCCGATAGAACGGGCTATTCAGTAGAAGATGCACAGCAGATGGTAGACATCGTGATCGAGACGATGGGAGACCATTTCTTAGAGGATGATTCTGTGTTAATCCCGAATTTCGGGACTTTTGAGGTGAAGAAAAAGATGGAACGTATCATGGTGAATCCGTCTACCGGGCAGCGGATGCTTGTTCCGCCCAAACTGGTGCTGAACTTCAAACCGAATGTCGGTTGGAAAGAACGTGTAAAGAGTGGAGGGACCGAGTAATGGGAAAGATTTCGATTAATGAACTGGCTGGCGTGCTCATCGAGCGCAAGAACCTGAAAAAGAAGAGTGCCTCTGCATTCGTCAATGAACTGTTCTATCTGATTCAGAAAGGACTCGGGGAGGACAAGATTGTTAAGGTCAAAGGGTTAGGCACATTTAAGATTATTGATGTGGACGACCGTGAGAGTGTGAATGTGAATAATGGGGAACGGGTTTTGATAGAAGGCCACAGCAAGATTACATTCACACCGGATGCCTTGATGAAGGAACTGGTGAACAAGCCTTTCTCCCAGTTTGAGACGGTTGTACTGAATGAGGGCGTTGATTTTGAGCAGGAACCCGAACCGGAACCGGAGCCGGATTTGGAGTCGGAGCCTGCCCCAGAGCCAGAGCCTATTCCAGAGCCTGAGACAGTCTCAAAGCCGGAAGTAGTTGACGATATCGATGCTTCTATGGCACCATTGGTTGATTTCGTAACGGATAATGAACCACAGATTTTGCCTGAGCCGGAACCTGAGCCCGAACCGGAACCTGTGGAGGAAGAACTTCCAAAGGAAGACGATATTCTTGTTACTGAAACGGAGGCTCCGGGACCAGAAATAGAGGCTCCGCTTGATGCTGTGGAGGCTCCATCCGTTGAAACAGAGGCTCCGGTTTCGGAAGAAAAGTCTGTCGAAGAGCCTGAGTCTTCCGAAGAACCTGATTACTCCTATGAAGAAGAGAGTTCTGGTAACTGGAAGATGTGGCTACTTGGTATATTGGCCTGCTGCATCTGTTTTGCAGGAGGGTATTTTGTTGGTAAGACTTATGGCGGGTCAGCCACAACGGCAGAGCCTCAGGTTGAGGCTGTCAAACCAAAAGTTGAAACAGTCAGGCCAAAAGTAGAGGCCTCGAAGCCTGAGCAAGAAACGCCAGAGCAGGCAAAGCCTGAGACCGTCAAGTCCGAGCCGCAGGAAACGAAAGCCGCAGAACCTGAGGCCAAGCCCGAGTCAAAACCTGAGACTAAACCAGAACCCAAGCCAGAACCGAAGCCGGTGGCACAATCGGAGCCTGCTGTTGATTTTGATAAGTACGAACAGATGGATTCCCGTGTTCGTACGGGTGCCTATCGCATCGTCGGGACAGACCATGTGGAAAAGGTCAAGGCCACCGATAATCTGGCAAGGATTTGTAAGCGTACCATCGGTCCGGGTATGGAGTGCTATTTGGAGGTTTACAATGGTATCAAGGGTGATGCCGACCTGAAGGTCGGACAGGAAATCAAGATCCCCAAACTGGTTCATAAGAAGAAAAAAGTCCAAAAATGACAATTAAATCGGTTTAATATTGAAAAAGTTTCTTAAAACTTAGGTTTTGGGAAACTTTTTTAATATTATTTAGGTGGTTGAATGGCACGTTTTACCAACTAAATCAGTACTTTTGCGGTCAAATTTCAGAAAACAAATAAAAAGGAAATATTATGGCAGAAGCAATTGATATCCGCGAGTTGAATATCCGGATAGAACAACAAAGCGTATTTGTTACGAATCTTGTAACAGGTATGGATCGCGTCATCGTGGGTCAGAAGCACCTCGTTGACTCCCTCCTCATCGGTTTGCTGAGTGACGGACATATCCTTCTGGAAGGTGTTCCTGGACTGGCAAAGACCTTAGCCATCAAGACACTGGCACAGTTGATTGACTCGGATTATAGTCGTATTCAATTTACGCCCGACCTTCTCCCTGCTGATGTCATCGGTACGATGATCTATTCGCAGAAGGATGAGAAGTTCCAGGTGAAGAAAGGTCCCGTGTTTGCCAACTTCGTCCTGGCAGATGAAATCAACCGTGCGCCGGCAAAGGTGCAGAGTGCTCTGCTCGAAGCCATGCAGGAGAAACAGGTGACCATCGGCAGTGAGACCTTCCTGTTGCCGAACCCCTTCCTCGTGATGGCGACGCAGAACCCCATCGAGCAGGAGGGTACATACCCACTGCCAGAGGCACAGGTAGACCGTTTCATGCTGAAAGTGGTCATCGACTATCCCTCACTCGATGAGGAGAAGAAGATCATCCGCGAGAATATCGCCGGTGAGATGCCGAAGGTGATGCCAGTGACGACAGCCGAGGAGATACTCCGTGCTCGTGACGTGGTGCGTGAGGTCTATCTCGACGAAAAGATAGAGCAGTATATCGCTGATATAGTGTTTGCAACCCGTTATCCCGACCGTTATGGATTGAAGGATTTGAAGGATATGATCTCCTTCGGTGGTTCGCCCCGTGCCAGTATCAATCTGGCGAAGGCAGCCCGAGCATACGCCTTCATCAAGCGTCGTGGGTATGTGGTGCCTGAGGATGTGCGTGCTGTGGCTCACGATGTGCTGCGCCATCGTATCGGACTGACCTACGAGGCCGAGGCCAGCAATATCACCAGCGAGGAAATCGTTTCGAAGATCATCAATAAAGTAGAAGTTCCTTGATGGAAACAAGCGAGATCATCAAGAAAGTCCGTAAGATTGAGATCAAGACCCGAGGTCTGAGTTCAAACATCTTCGCAGGTCAGTACCATTCTGCCTTCAAGGGTAGGGGTATGGCTTTCAGCGAGGTGCGCGAATATCAGTTCGGCGATGATGTGCGCGACATCGACTGGAATGTGACAGCCCGCTTCCACCGTCCGTATGTGAAGGTGTTTGAGGAGGAGCGCGAACTGACGGTGATGCTGCTCATTGATGTCAGTGGCTCTCTTGATTTCGGTACGCAGAAGCAGATGAAGCGTGATATGGTGACGGAGATTGCCGCTACCATCGCCTTCTCGGCTATCCAGAACAACGATAAGATCGGGGTGGTGTTCTTCTCCGACAAGATTGAGAAATACATCCCCCCGAAGAAGGGGCGCAAGCATATCCTATATATCATCCGTGAGATGCTTGACTTCCAACCGGAGTCGAAGCGGACGGATGTGAAGCAGGCGGTAGAGTTCCTGTCGAGTGTCCAGAAGCGTCGTACGACAGCGTTCATCCTCAGCGACTTTTATGTGCGTAATGATTTCATGCAGTCGTTGCAGATTGCCAATCGTAAGCACGATGTGGTGGCCATTCAGGTCTATGACCAGCGTGCGAAAGATCTGCCTGATGTGGGTCTGATGCGAGTGGTGGATGCCGAGACGGGTTTTGAGCAGTATGTGGATACCAGTTCGAAGCGTCTGCGCGACTCCTACCGCAAATACTGGATGAACCGCCAGACACAGTTGTTGGAGACATTTAACAAGAGTAATGTGGATAATGTGAGCATTGCCACGAACGAGGATTTCGTGAAGTCACTGATGATGCTGTTTAAACAGAGAAGTTGATGAAGAAGATATGGGTGATATGGGTTGTATGGGCGATTGGGGCTGTGGCTGTGCAGGCACAGTCTGTTGAAGCCAGCATCGACCATATCGAGATGCTGATAGGAGAGCAGGCGCATGTCACGTTGAAGGCTGTGGCGAAGGAGAGCGCCAAGGTGGAGTTCCCCCAGTTTCAGCCGACGCAGTATGTGACACCAGGCGTAGAGGTTCTGGCCTGTCAGCCACAGGAAGACAAGCAGACTGACAATGGCTTCGTCGAGAGGTCGATGGTCTATACGCTGACCTCTTTCGACGACACCTTATATTATATTCCCCCTCTGACGGTGAAGATCGACGGTAAGTCGTACGAGAGTAAGAGTCTGGCTTTGAAGGTGCTGACGATGGAGGTGGATACGGCTCATGCCGATAAGTTCTTCCCACCGAAAGGGGTACAGGAAAATCCCTTCCAATGGAGCGAATGGAGTCCGATTTTCTGGTTGAGCGTTGTGCTGCTAATTATCTTGTCTATAACGTATTATATCTACATTAGACTGCGCGACAACAAGCCAATCATTACGCATATCCGCATTGTGAAGAAACTCCTGCCTCACCAGAAGGCCATGAAGGAAATCGAGCAGATCAAGGCCGATAAGATGGTGAGTGCAGAAAACTCCAAGGAGTACTATACGAAGTTGACGGATACCCTCCGCAAATATATTGAGGAGCGTTACGGTTTCAGTGCGATGGAGATGACAAGTAGTGAGATTATCGAGAAACTGATGGCCACCCAAGACCAGAAAGCCCTTGATGAACTCCGTGAACTCTTCACGACGGCCGACCTGGTGAAGTTCGCCAAGTATTCGACCCTCATCAATGAGAACGACAAGAACCTCGTGAGTGCCATCGATTTCATCAACCAGACGAAACTCGAGAATGTGCCTACCGAGGAAACCGTCAAGCCGCAACTCTCTGAGGCAGACCAGCGTAGCATCAAGACGCGTCGTGTCCTCAAAGTTGTGATCACGGCATTGCTCATCGCCAGTGCCTTGTTGCTGGCCTATGTGGTCTATGCCACCTATCAACTGATAATTTAGTTTATAGTTTAGAGTTTATTGTTTATAGAATGGAATTTGCCAATAAAGAATATCTGTTTCTGCTATTGCTGATGATACCGTATGTCATCTGGTATCTGATGTATAGGAAGAAGACGGAACCCACCATGCGGATGAGCGACACCTTCGCCTTCCGCAATGCACCGAAGAGTTGGAAGGTACGGCTCATGCCCCTTTCCATGCTCCTCCGTTTGCTCGCCTTTACGATGATCGTGCTGGTATTGGCCCGTCCGCAGACACAGAATTCCTGGAAGAACAAGACGATTGAAGGTATTGACATCATGCTGGCGATGGATGTGTCCACCTCTATGTTGGCAGAGGACTTGAAGCCGAACCGCATCGAGGCTGCCAAACAGGTGGCTGCGGAGTTCATCGCAGGACGCCCGAACGATAATATCGGCCTGAGTATCTTTGCCGGTGAGGCCTTTACCCAGTGTCCAATGACGATCGACCACGCCTCGCTGCTCAACCTCCTTCATAATGTCCGTACCGATATCGCTGCTCGTGGTCTCATCGAGGATGGTACCGCCATCGGTATGGGACTGGCCAATGCCGTTTCCCGTTTGAAGGACTCCAAGGCCAAGAGTAAGGTGGTGATCCTGTTGACGGATGGTAGTAACAACCGTGGTGACATCTCTCCGATGACGGCTGCCGAGATAGCCAAGAGTCTGGGTATCAGGGTGTACACCGTTGGCGTGGGTACGAACAAGGTGGCACCTTATCCGATGCCGGTGGCTGGTGGTGTGCAGTATGTGAATATTCCTGTGGAGATTGACAACAAGACGCTCAGTGAGATTGCTGCCGCTACGGATGGTGATTTCTATCGTGCCACCAATAATAAGGAACTCCGGAAGATCTATCAGGAGATAGACAAGTTGGAGAAGTCGAAACTCAATGTGAAGCAGTTCAGTAAGAAATACGAGGCCTATCAGCCCTTTGCCCTCATCGCAGTGCTGGCCCTGTTATTGGAAATCTTGCTCCGCATCACCATATTCAGGAGGATACCATAATGTTTAGATTTGAAGACCCCATATATCTCTGGCTGTTGGCGCTGATACCCCTATTGGCACTGGTCAGGTTTGTGACATATAGAAACCAGAAGAAACGGCTCCGTAAGTTTGGCGACTTAAAGTTGCTGAAAGCCCTGATGCCTGATGTATCACATTTCCGTCCACGGGTGAAGTTCTGGTTGCTGTTGGCAGCCCTCGCCCTGTTGATCGTGATGCTGGCCCGTCCACAGATGGGTACGAAGATCAGTCAGGAGAAGCGGACTGGTATCGAGACCATCATTGCCTTGGATATCTCCAACTCTATGTTGGCTGAGGATATCGTGCCCAGTCGTCTGGACCGTAGTAAGATGATGGTGGAGAACCTGGTGGATCATTTCACCAACGATAAGATCGGTCTCATCGTGTTTGCGGGTGATGCCTTTGTACAGTTGCCTATCACGAGCGACTATGTATCTGCCAAGATGTTCCTGTCGAGTATCGACCCTTCGATGATGGCTACCCAGGGTACGGACATTGCGACTGCCATCAATATGGCGGTGAGCAGTTTTACCCAGGAAGAGGGTATCGGTAAGGCCATCATCGTTATCACCGATGGTGAAGACCACGAGGGTGGGGCCTTGGAGGCCGCAGAGGAAGCCAAGAAGAAAGGCATGAGCGTCTATGTGCTGGGTGTCGGTAGTACGCAGGGCGCCCCGATTCCCATTCCCGGTACAGGTGATTATATGAAGGACAATACGGGCAATACCGTGATGTCGGCCTTGAATGAGGACATGTGTCGTCAGGTGGCTCAGGCTGGTGGTGGCGTGTATATCCACGTGGAGAACAACAGTGCTGCCCAGCAACAACTCGACAACGAACTCGACAAACTCTCGAAGAAAGAGACCTCTACGACGGTTTATAGCGATTACGACGAACAGTTCCAGGCCTTCGGCATCCTCGCCCTCCTGTTACTGATCCTCGAAATCTGTATCTTCGACCGTAGGAACCCGTTGTTGAAGAATCTGTCGCTCTTTAAGAGAGGTGAGAGAATACCTCATGCGCGACTCATTCTTTTTGCAGTCATTTCTCTTACCTCTTACTTCTCACCTCTTACCTCTGCATACGCCCAGACCGACCGCCAGTATATCCGTCAGGGTAACAAGCAGTTTAATGCCGGTGACTATCCCAATGCGGAGGTGTCTTACCGTAAGGCGGTGGAGAAGAACCCAAAGAACCCGCAGGCGGTGTATAACCTGGGTAATGCTCTGATGGCGCAGAAGAAAGACTCGGCAGCCATCGAACAATTCCAGAACGCTTCGAAGTTGGAGACGAACCCCTTACGCAAATACCAATCGTTCCATAATATGGGTGTCATCTGCCAGTCGCATAAGATGTATGGTGAGGCGATAGAGGCCTATAAGAATGCCCTGCGTCTGAACCCGACGGACGATGAGACCCGTTACAACCTGATCCTCTGCAAGCATGAGAAAGAGAAGCAGGATCAGAACAAGCAAAAACAAGATCAGGACAAGCAGGATCAGAAGCAAGACGATAAGAAAGACCAGCAGAAGCAAGATCAGAATAAAGATAAGGATAAGCAAGACAAGAAACAGGAGCAGCCGAAGCCCCAGATGAGCAAGGACAATGCTGAACAACTGTTGAATGCCGCTATGCAACAGGAGAAGCAGACCCAGGACCGTATGAAGAAGGCTCAGCAGCAGCCCCAGCGTCGGAATATCTTGAAAAATTGGTAATTTTTAGTTTATAGTTTAAGAGTTTATTGTTTATAGATGATTACTATACAAGAATTCAAATATAATAGATGGATGGTGAAGGTGCTTCTGGTACTTTTCACTTTTCACTTT
>JAGCRH010000031.1 GCA_017964785.1 Prevotella sp. | reverse complement strand
TTCATGTCCATCAGCGCGCACACCGTTGCCGTGGCCACACCATGCTGTCCGGCGCCCGTCTCAGCAATAATCCTCGTCTTACCCATCTTCTTCGCCAGCAGAATCTGTCCGATAGTGTTGTTAATCTTATGGGCTCCGGTGTGGTTCAGGTCTTCGCGTTTCAGATACAACTGACAACCATACTGCTCGCTCATCCTTTTTGCAAAATAGAGGGGTGCGGGTCTGCCCACATAATCCTTCAACAGCGCATGATACTCGGCCTTGAACTCTGCACTCTCGATAATCGGCAGATATGCCTCCTGCAAATCATGCACGCACTTGTAGAGAATCTCTGGCACGTAAGCGCCTCCGAACTCTCCGTAGAAACCGTTTTTGTCAACTTGATAATCACTCATATATATTAATGTTTTTGTGTATAAACTATTCACTATTCACTTTTCACTATTCACTAAACTTTGAGAGGCCCATCGCAAGAACGACAGGCCTCTCAGTATCTTTTACATCCAAACTACGGGTACGCGGCTATCTTCTCACGATCTTGTGAATCCTGATTTGCGCCACCACCAATAGTTTGCTGTTCTAATCATGTCTAATTCTTCTTTTGATAACTTTTCGGCGGCAAAAGTAGACATTTTCTTTCAAACTGCCAAATTTTTCAGCCGTTTTTTTTCAAATTGGCATAAACTTTTTGTTTTTGTTGCCATTTTACTTTGAAGAGAACAAAAAGTGGGGGCTCGATGCTATCACAGCGACGGACCCCCTTGCAAACTTCAAACAACCAAAAATAGGTTATCGGATGAACAGTAGTTCGCGGTATTTCGGCAGCGGCCACAGCGCGTCGTCGACGATGAGTTCGAGTTTGTCGATCTCGTAGCGGATTGTATCGAGATACGGCTCCACTTTATCGTGATAGGCGATGGCCTTCTTGTGCTCGTCCTCAATCTTATTGGCCAACTTACGGGCGTTGACGAGTTCCTCGACACCCTTCTCGATGGCGCTGGTACGCTCGGCAATCTCCTCGATGATCTTCATGTTGCGGGCGTTCAACTTCTCAGCCTTATCGACGGGGAAGGCAGATGCGACGCTGTCGACATTCTTCAACAGGGCACTCTGATAGCGTGTGGCGACGGGGATGATATGGTTCATCGACAGATCACCCAGTACGCGAGCCTCAATCTGAATCTTCTTCGTGTAGGTCTCCCACTTCACCTCGTTACGGGCTTCGAGTTCCTTCTTCGTCATCACACCCAGACTCTCGAACATGTCGATGCTCTCCTTGTCGAGGTAACGCTCAAAGATCTTCGGACAAGACTTCTCGACATCCAGTCCGCGCTTCTCAGCCTCAATGACCCACTCGTCGGAGTAGCCGTTGCCGTCGAAGCGGATGGGCTTACAGGTCTTGATGTCCTCGCGCAGCACGTCGATGATAGCGTGGAACACAGCACTGTGACCTGTGCCTGCGAGTTTCTTCTCGAACTCAGGAATCTTGGCGTCGACACGCTTCTTGAACGAAACGAGGGCCTCAGCAACGGCACTGTTCAGGGCTATCATGGCGCTGGCGCAGTTGGCCTCAGAACCTACGGCACGGAACTCGAAACGGTTACCTGTGAAGGCGAAGGGTGATGTACGGTTACGGTCTGTATTATCAATCAGCAGTTCAGGAATCTCGGGGATGTCCATCTTCAATCCCTGCTTGCCTGTCATTGCGAGGATGTCTTCCTTATCGGCCTTCTCGATGTGGTCGAGCAACTCTGAAACCTGCTTACCCAGGAACGATGAAACGATGGCGGGAGGAGCCTCGTTGGCACCCAGACGATGGGCGTTGGTGGCACTCATGATAGAAGCCTTCAACAGACCGTTGTGCTTGTAGACACCCATCAGTGTCTCAACGATAAAGGTGGCAAAGCGTAGGTTCTGCTCAGCGGTCTTACCAGGTGCGTGCAACAGAATGCCGTTGTCTGTGGAGAGCGACCAGTTGTTGTGCTTACCGCTACCATTGATACCAGCGAAGGGCTTTTCGTGGAGCAGCACACGGAAACCGTGCTTGCGGGCCACCTTCTTCATCACTGACATCAGCAGCATGTTGTGGTCGACAGCCAGGTTGGTCTCCTCGAAGATAGGCGCCAACTCAAACTGGTTGGGAGCCACCTCATTGTGGCGCGTCTTACAAGGGATGCCGAGAGCCAATGCCTCGTATTCCAAATCCTTCATAAAGGCCTGTACGCGCTCAGGGATAGATCCGAAGTAGTGGTCGTCCATCTGCTGGTTTTTGGCGCTATCGTGTCCCATCAGCGTGCGACCTGTCAGCAGCAGATCCGGACGAGCAGCATAGAGTCCCTCGTCGACGAGGAAATACTCCTGCTCCCAACCGAGGTTAGAAGTGACCTTCTTGACGCTGGGGTCGAAATAGTGACACACATCGACAGCAGCCACATTCACAGCGTGGAGGGCACGAAGTAGTGGAGCCTTATAGTCGAGTGCCTCACCGCTGTAAGAGATAAATACGGTGGGGATACAAAGCGTATCGTCAATGATGAATACGGGCGATGTGGGATCCCAAGCAGAATAACCACGAGCCTCGAAGGTAGAGCGGATACCGCCAGAGGGGAACGAACTGGCGTCCGGCTCCTGCTGAACGAGCAGTTTACCTGTAAACTCTTCGACCATACCGCCTTTGCCGTCGTGCTCGATAAACGAGTCGTGCTTCTCGGCAGTACCTTCTGTCAATGGCTGGAACCAGTGGGTATAATGCGTCACACCGTTCTCGGTGGCCCACTGTTTCATACCTTCTGCCACAGCATCTGCAATCTTGCGATCCAGACGTGCGCCATTGTCCATCACATCAATCATCTTCTCGTACACGTCCTTCGGCAGGTACTTGTACATTTTTTCACGGTTGAAGACCTTCTTGCCAAAATACTTTGCGGGTCTCTCACTTGGTGTTTTTACGTCGAGCGGCTTCTTCTTGAATGCCTCACCGACAACCTGAAATCTTAATGCTTCCATAATTGTGTTGTGTTTAATGTTGTTTTGTCCAGTTTTCTATTCTCGTTAATGCTTCTTCTGTTTTCTCGCGACTACCAAAGGCGGTGAAGCGCACATAGCCCTCGCCCGAAGGACCGAACCCGACACCTGGGGTACAGACGACATTCGCACCGTAGAGCAGGGCCTCGAAGAATTGCCACGAGCCCATGCCTTCTGAGGTGCGCATCCAGATATAAGGCGCATTTTCACCACCGTAGACCTCAAAGCCAAGTTCACGCAGTTTGGTGAGCATCCGATGGGCATTGTCCATATAGTAGTCGATGGTCTGTTGGATCTGTTGCTTGCCCTCAGGCGTGTAGATGGCCTCTGCAGCACGCTGTGAGATGTAACTTGTGCCGTTGAACTTCGTACACTGACGACGCAGCCAGAGTTGGTTCAGTGGGATACGCTCGCCCTCGAAGGTCGATACACTCACATCTTTCGGCACAATGGTGTAACCACAACGTACGCCTGTAAAACCTGCCGTCTTCGAGAACGAATGGAACTCGACAGCGCACTTCCTTGCGCCACGAATCTCGTAGATGGAGTGGGGGATCTCCGGGTCACGGATATAGGCCTGATAGGCAGCGTCGTAGAGGATGAGGGCATCGTTTTTCAGGGCGTAATTCACCCACTTGCGCAGTTCTTGTTTGGTGATTACCGTACCCGTCGGGTTGTTGGGGTAGCAGAGATAGATGACATCTACAGGACGACCCTTCGGCAATTCAGGGATAAAACCGTTCTCGGCTGTTGTCGGCAGATAGCGTACGTTCGTCCAGCGTCCGTCTCGGAAGGTGCCGCAGCGCCCAATCATCACGTTCGAGTCGATATAGACGGGGTAGATGGGATCGGTCACGCCAATGAAGTTGTCCCAGTGTAGCAACTCCTGAAAGTTACCCGTATCACTCTTCGCACCATCATTGATAAACACCTCATCGATGTCGAGGTGGATGCCTCGTGGCAGGAAATCGTTCTTCAAGATCGCCTCACGCAGGAAGTCGTAACCCTGCTCTGGGCCGTAGCCACGAAAGCCCTCAGCAGTCGCCATCTCGTCGGCAGCCTTGTGCATCGCCTCTACGACGGCTGGCGCCAATGGCTGCGTCACATCACCGATACCCAGCGAGATGACGTCAGCCTTAGGGTGCATCACCTTGAAGGCATTCACCTTCTTGGCGATGTCGGCAAACAGGTAATTCTGTTGCAGATTTAAAAAATGAATGTTTACTAATGCCATTGTTCTTATGTTGTTTGAAGTTTTGCCAATTCTATTGTTCCGTCAAAGACGAATTCTGCGGGGCCCGTCATATAGACGTGATTGTCACTCTCGCGCCATTCGATGCTGAGTGTGCCGCCATCCATCACGATATTGCTCTTGCGTCCAGCCTTGCCAGTCAGAGCAGCAGCCACAGCCGTCGCACAGGCACCTGTACCGCAGGCCATTGTGATGCCGCTGCCCCTTTCCCAAACGCGTGTGCGGATGTTTCCGTCGTTCTCGACATGAGCCAATTCGATGTTACAGCGTTGTGGGAAGGCTGGGTGCTTTTCCAAAGCGCGTCCCGTTTCGCCCACCTGATCCACAAACTCTGTGAAGATGACGTAGTGGGGGTTGCCCATCGATACGAACGTGCCGTAATTCAGGCCTCGTGAGGTGTTAAACTGCGATTCGTTTTCCATCACGGGTTCGCCCATATCCACCGTCACGCTTTCCACCTTATTATTAATGATGTGTAACAAGAGCGTCTTTACACCTGATAGCGTCAGCAGCCTGATCTTAGTCTTATCTGTGAGTCCGCGCTCGTAGAGATACTTCCCTATACAACGGGAGGCATTGCCACACATCATAGCCTCACTGCCGTCTGCATTATAGATATGCATCTTAAAATCAGCCTCAGGTACAGAAGATGCACCTATCAGCACCAGACCGTCGGAGCCGATACCCTTGTAACGGTCGCTCCAGATCCGTGCTGCCTCTGAGGGCTGCGGCACTACGAACTCCATCGTATTGATATAAATGTAGTCGTTGCCGCAACCATGCATCTTCGTAAAACTGATTTTTTGTGTCATATTGCTACTTTTGCTTGGAGTTTGCTATCTTTTTGTAATCTTTTCGGGTGCAAAGGTAGGCAAAAAGTCAGAAATCGCAAAGGAATACCTCCATTTTGTTTTTAAAAAAATCAAAATAAGTGTCATTTTGTAAAGTATTCAACCCCAAATGACGCTGTTTTGTTTACATCTTGCCATTTTATCCCATACTTTTCTTGCAAAGTGTTAGTGTGTTGACAAAAGTCATTAATACGCCTATATTAGAAAATCTTCATAAAATTTGGTTTTTCGCTCGAATTACACTAACTTTGCAGAAAAATATCAAGAGTATGAATGTGATTAGTGATACCATCAAGTATATCGGTGTGGATGATCTTGACATCGATCTCTTTGAGAGTCAGTATGTTGTGCCTGAGGGCATGAGTTATAATTCCTATCTGATCGACGATGAAAAGATAGCCGTGATGGATAC
>JAGCRH010000030.1 GCA_017964785.1 Prevotella sp. | reverse complement strand
GTGACGACTCCAATACCAACGCTTGTGTGCTGGCTGAGTACTATGCTGCCAAGAACTATGGCGTACAGGTGATCGGTTGTCCGAAGACCATCGACGGCGACCTGAAGAACGAGCAGATTGAGACCTCCTTCGGTTTCGATACCGCTTGTAAGGTTTACTCTGAACTCATCGGTAACATCGAGCGCGACTGTAACTCTTCACGCAAATACTGGCATTTCATCAAGGTGATGGGTCGCTCGGCTTCTCACATCGCTTTGGAGTGTGCACTCCAGACACAGCCGAATATCTGTCTCGTCTCTGAGGAGATTGAGGCTAAGGCCATGAGCCTCGACGATATCGTGGACTATATTGCTGATGCTGTTGCTGCACGTGCTGCCGATGGTAACAACTTCGGTTCAGTGGTTATCCCCGAGGGCGTCATCGAGTTCATCCCCGCCATCAAGAAACTGATTGCCCAACTCAACGACGTGCTGGCTATGCCTGAGGCAAAGGATATCAGCCGTGACGAGCAGGTGGACTTCGTGAAGGCTCATCTGACTGCAGAGAACCTTGCCGTGTTCAACAGCCTGCCTGTTGGCGTGGCCCGTCAGTTGGCCCTTGACCGCGATCCTCACGGTAACGTACAGGTATCACTCATCGAGACTGAGAAACTGCTCTCCACGATGGTGGCCCAGAAGTTGGAGAAGATGAAGAAGGAAGGCAAGTATGTGGGTAAGTTCTCCGCTATGCACCACTTCTTCGGTTACGAGGGACGCTGTGCTGCGCCTTCTAACTTCGATGCAGACTATTGCTATGCCCTCGGCACCTCAGCCGCCCAGTTGATTGCCAACGGCAAGACCGGTTATATGGCTGTCGTGAAGAACACGACTGCTCCTGCTGAGCAGTGGATTGCCGGTGGTGTGCCCATCACGATGATGATGAACATGGAGAAGCGTGCCGGTGAGATGAAACCTGTGATCCGCAAGGCCCTCGTCGAACTCGATGGTGCTCCCTTCAAGGCGTTTGCCGCTCATCGTGAGGAGTGGGCTCGCAAGACTTGCTACGTCTATCCTGGTCCTATCCAGTACTGGGGGCCCACGGAGGTCTGTGACCAGCCCACCAAGACGCTGGCACTTGAGCAGACCAAGTGAGAATTAAGAATTGAGAATTAAGAATTAAGAGGGGCTTCGCTCTGGTAAGTGCGGAGTCCCTCCTCTTTCCAATAAGAAGATGAAGTATAATATCTTGCATGATAAAACCTTGAATTTTGCTGTTAGGATTGTGAAACTATACAAATATCTGATTAAAACTCAAAAGGAGTTTGATTTACCAAGACAGATATTAAGAAGTGGAACAAGTATAGGTGCAAATTCTATGGAAAGTCGAAGTGCACAGAGTACTGCAGATTTCATCAATAAATTGCAAATAGCATTAAAGGAAGCAGATGAAACTTCTTATTGGTTGCAATTGTTTCTGAAGATAGACTATATCAACCAAGAACAATTTGATTCTCTTGATTCTGAATTGCAGGAGATTATTAAAATATTAGTTTCAATTATCAAGAAGACAAAGGAGTCCGCAGGCTCTCTTAATTCTTAATTCTAAATTCTAAATTGAAAAAGCGCATTGTTCGCCGTAAGGGCATCGGAACGACCCATACTTACCACGGACCAAGAGGCCGTCGTAAGCCGAATGTGCTTGTGCGCTTTTTACAGAGAGTTCCATCCTGGGGATGGTGGATCGGCGGCGCAGCCATCGTGGCAGGCTATGTCTGGTTCTTCTACTATTTCTTCGTCTCCCCCTTTGGCTTCCGTTGGCGCGCCCTCTATGGCGACGTGTCCTATCCCGAGGGCTTTGAGATTCATGGTATCGATATCTCCCACCACCAGGGACGTATCGACTGGGACAAACTAAAGGACGAGGGCATGATCAACAAGTGTCCCATCCGTTTCGTGATGATTAAGGCGACGGAAGGTGCCACGCAGACCGACGAGAACTTCCGCGAGAATTTCTATCAGGCCCGTGAGAACGGTTTTACCCGTGGAGCCTACCATTTCTACAGCGTCCATTCGCCGGCTGAGGAACAGGCATATAATTTCCTAAAGGTGGCGAAACTGGAGAATGGCGACCTGCCCCCTGTGCTCGACGTGGAGCACAAACCTAAGAATCAGACCGATAATGAGTTCAAGGCCAGTGTGCTGGAGTGGCTCGACATCGTGGAAAAACACTATCAGGTGAAACCGATTATCTACACCTATTTTAAATTCAAGACTCGCTATTTGAGCGATTCCATCTTTAACCAGTATCCCTACTGGATTGCCCACTACTATGTGGACTCCTTGGAATACAAAGGTCCTTGGAAGTTCTGGCAGCATACTGATGCGGGGCGTCTGCCGGGCATCAAGGGTAATGTGGACTTCAATATCTATAATGGATCCTACTACGACCTCCGTCAGATGACCATCGGTTCCCAAGAGACCATCGGCGAGAAAGCCTATGCCAATTGATAAGGCTGGGTTGTCTGGCAATAAGGGCTGGTTATTGTCAAATAAGGCTGGGTTATCATTGCGTAAGTGCCTTGCAGACATTTCGTCCCCTTGTACCTCTCGGGTAGTCCGCTTCAAGGGGACTGCCAGAGAGGTTCAAGGGGACTTGAAAGAGGTCCTACTTCTCCATGATGATATTTGCTATCTTCACGACATCAGCAATATTCACCACGCCATCCTCGTTGATATCAGCAGCCATCTCATTGAACGTTCCTGTTGAAGTGGGCTTGCCCATCGTATGGCTCACGATATCCACGATGTCCTTGGCATCCACCTTGCCATCGCTGTTGACATCACCTGCTTCATTGTCTTTAATAAATGTACCTGTGATTGTTACATCCTTTGCAGGCATGGTTTCTGGTATCTCACTCCAACCAGAGAATGTATAGCCTTCCTTTGTCGGGTTTTCCTCCACAGGAACAATTGTGTTGACTTCAACTTCATACTGCTTATATTCTACATTATCAACGACATATATCAGTTTGTACTTGTCTTTGATAATCGTTCCGAATTGACTCCAAGGACTTTGCCCCATATAACTATCGTATGACGAGGCCGGAACACGGAGCGTAGCCTGACTGATGTCTGAAGGATAGAAAGCCTGACTGTTTGTTGTAGGTATTGTCTCGGCACGGCAATAGACAGAAGCAATCTTTGTGTCACTGGAACCAAATGCCCCCTGCCATATCTCTGTGACACCACTTCCTATCGTAATGTCCACAAGGTTTGTGCAGCCACCAAACGCATCTGGCCTGATTATCTGAACGGCATCAGGGATAACAACTGATGATAAAGCCGTACAATTGGCGAAAGCCCGGTCACCGATAGAATTGACGGCATTACCGATAGTAATCTCCGTAACTTTTGAACAGTTAGAAAATGCACTTTGACCAATACTTGTCACACCAGACGAGATGGTAACGGAGACCATGTTACTGCAACCACTGAACGCAGTTTGTTTGATGGAGGTTACTCCTTCTGGGATTAGCAGATTTATCACTTCTTCGCCATCCACATAAAGATGATGGGCAAAACTGAGGGGATTTGCTTGATAGAGAGAGAAGTCTATATTGCACCATTTCGCCAAATCTGCGACATTCACTTCCTTCAAAGCGTTACAGCCATCGAAAGCCTTTTCGCCTATGCTGGTCACCCCATCACCCATAGCAATGGTTTCCAACCCGCTACAGCCAGAAAAAGCATATTGTCCGATGGACTTGACGCTATTAGGAATGGAAATGTTCTTCAGCCCACTACAACCGTCAAACAAATGCCATGACAACGAGGTTAATGTTTCCGGCAATACGACTTCTGTCAGAACACTCGATTCATAGAAAGCATATTGGTCTATAGTGGTTACGCTTTGTGGAATATCTATTTTTGTCATATTTGTACATTGTGCAAAGGCATAGAGTCCAATGGTCTTTACACCATTTGGCAGGTTAACAATATTCAGTGTACTGCAACCATTAAAGGCGTAATCACCGATTGTCTCCACTGTCTCTGGGATTTCTATAGTAGCAAGACTCTTACAGGAAGTAAAAGCCCTATTGGGAATACTCTTTAGTCCGGTGAAATATCTCAGTTCTTCAAAGGTCTTGATATTATTATTAGAACCAAAGACACTTCCAAGGTCTGTAACAGCAGATGCCTCAGCCTCGCTCAGTTCTCCGTCATCGTCAGTGTCCCAGTTTGCCACACAGATTGCTTTGACATTTGCATCGGCAAAAATAATAATCGGTGAAGGTTCTCTGATTTCCTTGAAGTTTTTCCAATAATCAGCAGCCTCGTATGCAGCCTTGCTTCCTGCTGGAACAAAAAGTGTGGAGTTAACAGCATTCGAAAATGTTTCTTCTGAAATTAGAACAGGCACAGGATTTCCAACCGTCACTGAGGTCAGTGTATTACAGCCATTAAACGCATAGTCTTTGATTGTTGTGACACTTTCAGGAATTGAAATCTTCTGTAGCGCAGTGCAGCCATAAAAATCATATACATGTATTGTCGTTAAATTATCTGGTAACTTTACATTTACCAAATTTATACAATTCGCAAAAGTTTCACCATTGAGAGTTGTTATGTTATTTGGTATTATTATTGAGGTTAAACTTTGGCATCCACCAAAAGCGCCTTGTCCTATTGATGTTATGGATTCAGGAAAAATGAAAGACGATAAACTTGTGCAATTGTTAAAAACCCCCTTCCCAATAACAGACAATCCTTCTTCAGTTGTAACTGTTTGCAATGCACTACATCCCTCAAACGCACATTCACCGATTGTTGTAATACTACTTGGAATGGAAACAGATTTTACACTGGTACAACTTCGAAAAGCACCGATTCCAATAGAAGTGAGTCCATTAGTGAATACAATATTTGTAAGACCTGTACAACCATCAAAACAATAACTCTCCCATGTGCTAATAGTACTTGGAATTGTTACTGAGCCCAAGGAAATACAGCCATAAAAGGCATCATAGCCAATTTTGGTTATTCCTTCCGAGAGTTCAAGTTGGCCAAGATTTGAACAACCATAAAAAGCATAAGCATCTATCGTTTTTACATTACCAGGAATTGAAATGGTTTCAAGTTGTGTACAGCCTTGGAATGCTCCTGCTCCTATGCTTGCAACTTTTGTTGGAATCGTGATAGATTGCAAACTTGTACACCCATTAAAAGTAGACTGATCTATCATTCGCAATTTAGAAGACAAATTAATAGTTGACAGATTTGTACACTGATAAAAAGCTTGGCTTCCCAACGTAGTCACACTATTAGGAAGGGTTATTGAGTTAAGGCTGGTACAGCCTGAAAAAGCACTTGACTGAATGTCTGTTAATCCATTAAACAGCGAAACTGATGATAGGGAAGAGCAGTTTCCAAAAGCGCCTACTCCGATAGTTGTTACGCTATTAGGAATGCTAATGCTTGCAAGTGATGTACAGCCATTAAAAACATGATTACCAATTGAAGTAACCCTGTTATGCCATGCAATGCTGGATAACTTTTTACATCCAGAGAATAATCCGTTATTGAGTACAGAAACGCCTTCTGGAATTGTAAAAGACGTTAGATTTAAGCATGAGGCAAAAGCTTTATCACCAATATCTGTTACCGTTGATGGTATATTTATATTCGCAATTTTGCTATAAGCGAATGCTTCTTCACCAATAGTAGTGAAGCCACTCGGGAAAGTTATACTTTCTAAGTTTGACGTATAGAAAGCCCTTTTACCAACACTTGTAACATAGGATGGTAGAATTACTGTAGTTATATCACACAATCCACCTTGAGCAAAAGCTTTATCTCCTATTCGAACAATTTTATAGTTGTTCACTTTATCTGGCAATTCAAGTTTTGTAAGGTCTGGATAGCCGTCAATAGCCCGATTTGTGTCGTCACCTATTTGGCATGTCTTATTTGATTCACTTATTATTTTTATTGTCATTTTTACTTGAATAGTCCAACTAGAAGTTTTTGGTACTTCTACGTATGCTGTAAATGTATCGCCGTCAGCACACCACGCTGCTATACTATTTAGCAAAACCAGCATCAATAACAAGAATTTCTTTTCCATACTCGTTCTAAATGAGTTAATAGCAGAAGCGCGGGACTGCTTTACCAGTTCCGAATGGAGGTCCTGAGAAAACCTTAAAGTGAAATTGGGTCCACAGCCCCACGCATATAGCGCGGATGCCGTTGTGCCCTCTTGCACTTTAGAATGAAAGATTCTCAGGTTTCCATTCGCAAGGTTGGTGCATAACGCTCCTTCTGCCGAGCGGGTCCTTCCCACTCTGGTTGCAAAGATAGACAAAAAAGATATAAGTTCCAAACTTTTGGCTAATTATTTTGCACAATGGACTAAAAATGACGGTTTAGTAAGAAGATAGTTCCTATTCCTTTGACTATTTTAGGGAAAGCGGATATTTCTGGCAGATGGCAGATGGCAATTAGGTTTTTGGCGTTTAGTTAACTGCCATCTGCCATCTGTCAGAACTGCCATCATATAAGCGCAAGGAATAAAGTTTTACAAATGTGCCGTACCCTTGCATTGTCGATAAGGATATAGAATTTGCGGCTTGCCTAGGCAACAAAAATTCCCCAGTGTGGGAACACTTGTTTCTTAGGCAGGGCGCAAAGTAGAGTCCATTCGGCAAGGAGTAAAAAAAGTGTACGCTGGCAACATCTTGGCTCTATTGGAGGGAACAGAGCCTCTATGTCCGAATGTAGAGCCTGTTTTTTCTGGCATAGTGGCTCCGTGTGAGAAAGATTTGTCCTAAAATTGAGAGACATCATTTTGAAGTCAGAATAATTAGCCCCAGATTTCAGGCAGGTAATTACTGGGTCGGAATATTATGCCCCTGATTTCAGGCAAGCCATCACTGGGTCGGAATAATATGCCCCAGATTTCAGGTAGGCAATCACTGAGTCGGAATTATTTGCCTTGAATCTGGGGCACGTTTATGCACGGTGGGGGAAATCTGCCCCGAATCTGGGGCATGATTTTTTTTGTGTGATCTGCTCATGGACCTCTCATGGACCTCTCATGGACCTCTCATGGACTTCTCATAGACCTTTCTATACTTCCTTATGAGATTCTCTATACTTCCTCTATACCCTTAGGCCTAGAGCAGCCATAAAGCAGCCTATAAGCAGCCATAAAGCAACCTAGAAGCAGCCATAAAGCAGCCTATGAGCGGAAGGTGAGGCAGGCCCAGGAGTTGTCTTGTTTTTGGGATTCGAGGGTGAGACCGAGGGTGGCGGCACGTTCCACGAGTAGGGGGATGTCGTCGGTATAGAAACCGCTGAGGATGAGACGGGCATTGGGAGTCATCTTTTGGCGGAACAGGGGCATGTCGTTGAGGAGGATATTGCGGTTGATGTTTGCCAGAACGAGGTCGAATAGTCCTTCCACCTTATTATATAATATAGAGGCATCACCGAGGAGGGCGGTGAAACGGTCGTCAACCTGATTGATGACGGCGTTATGGCGGGTATTGTCGACGCTCCATTCGTCAATGTCGTAGCCGACGGCGGAAGCGGCTCCGAGTTTCAGGGCGCAGATGGAGAGAATGCCGGTACCGGTGCCGCAGTCGAGAACGCGGGGAGAACACACAGGGGACAGTCCCCCTGTAATTCGGTCGCTGTGCTCCCTGCTCACAGAGGGGACAGTCCCCATGTGTTCAAGGAGGGTGGAGCAGACCATACGGGTGGTTTCATGGGTACCAGTGCCGAAGGCGAGTTTGGCATCTATTTCAATTAAGAATTTAGAATTAAGAATTGAGAGATTTTCGGGGAGATGGCGGCCGTCGTGGATTACAATACACTTTTCACTGTTCGCATCTCCGCTTTTCACGACGATGGGCTCAAAGCCTTCTTGTTCCCATTGCTCGTTCCAGTCCTTATCCTCTGCCTCGCGGATGTCGTAAGTGACGGTGATGCCATCAAAGGGGAAATCGTCGAGGGCCGTTTTGAGGGCGTCCTCGTCGAAGAGTGTCTGCTGCACATAGCCTTTGAGTCCTGTTTCCGTTTCCTCGAAAGTCTCGAAACCTGCCTCTCCTGCAAGGGCTGCCAGCACATCGCGTGCATCCTGCATCATCTCTCTTAATTCTGAATTCTCAATTCTTAATTCGAATATTGCCTCGTAATATTTCATATTGGATGTTAAAATTTGGTGCAAATTTACAAAAAATAGGGAAAAACCTATCGTTGTTTAGGGTTTTTCCCTATTTTTGCAGTAAAATTATAACTAATTTTGCAGCGTGAATCATTAAAATGTGACGAATATGAAGAAGTTTTTCATGATCTCAGTCCTGATGGGAGCCCTGCCACTCTCGATGGTGGCTCAGGATGACCTCTACTTCGTTCCCAAGAAGAAGAGAGCAGAGGTGGTGGAAGTAACGACACCAATCAATAATCGTGTGAAGAGCCAATACGAGGTGATTCAGAACGACTCTACTAATGACATCATTGAGTTTGATGGTCAAAAAGGTGTATATCCCGATTCTATCGTTACAGAGGATTTTGAACTGACCAAGAGGATGCAACGGTTCGATGATTACGATCTCTCCGACAATGCAGCCTTCTGGGCAGGCTATCACCTCGGACGTGACACCTGGAACTGGGGATTGAGTTGGCATTCGCCATGGTATTACACCCGTTACGGCTGGTACGGAGGTTTCTATGATCCCTGGTACTATGGCTATTACGATCCCTGGTACTACGGCTACTATGGATGGCGCGATCCTTGGTATTATGGTTATTATGATCCCTTCTATTATGGATACTATGGATGGTACGATCCCTGGCGCTATGGCTACTATGGCTACTACGACCTGGGCTATCCCTATTATACAACGGTTTACTATGGCGGTGCGCCCCGTCGCTATTCCTATACTGGCAATACGGGTACGATCAACCGTAACGGTCGTACTCATGGTTATTTTGCCGGAGACCGATCAAAGGCTTCGCACACATATTCATCCAGTGTGAATAGCAACCGTTCCAGCAGTTTGCGTAATCGTACTGTGGGTGAGCATCGCTCGCGTATCAACGATAGCACTAATAGCAGCATCAGGAACAACCGCAGTAGTAACAGCGGTAATTTCAGCGGAAGCCGCAGTACCAGTTCATATAGCAACAGTACCAGTTCATATAGCAACAGTGGTAGTTCACGGAGCAGTAGTAGTGGCTCGTTCAGCAGTGGTGGCGGAGGTTCGTTCAGCAGCGGTGGCGGTGGTGGCCGTAGTGGTGGCGGAAGTCTTGGCGGTCGCAGATAAGTTATGGGTTGACAGTTAAAGGATATTAAAAATTTAATAAATATGAAGAAGATAGTTTATGCAGCCTTTTTCATGGCGGCGGTAGTGCCAGCGGCTGCACAGGATACATACGAAAGTGCCCGTCTGTTGGGCGAGGATCTGAACGGAACCGCCCGTTACGTGGGTATGGGTGGTGCGATGGAAGCACTGGGTGCTGACATCTCCACCATCGGCTCAAACCCCGCTGGTATAGGATTATTCCGCCACTCTACGGTGAGCATGACACTTGGATTGGTGTCGCAACAGGATGCCCAGAAGTTTGACGGACTTGGAAAGACGAACATGAGTTTTGACCAGATTGGCTTTGTCTATTCCACCCGGATGTCGAGCACATCGTATTTGAATTTCGCGTTCAACTACCACAAGAGCCGTAATTTTGACCAGATTCTTTCGGCTGCCAATAGGTTGAAGGATGTGTCGAGTAACGCTTTGTCGTACAACAAGGCCGCGAGGGGGAACGTGATGAGTGGTGGCTATGATCTCGATTTCAACAACGATGGCGACCTGGTGGGTTGGGAGACAAGCACAAGCGACTATCGTTCACAGACCTTCAGCACACTGGATTATCTGAACGCAAACGCCGTGCTGCTCGATGCAGACTATAAGAACCTGATGGACAAGGGCGAACCTTATATCTTCGATCTGGCTGCCGACGAGTTTGCCTTTGACCGTTCGCACAGGGGGTGGATCAATGATTACGACTTTAACATCAGTGGAAACGAGAATGACAGGTTCTTCTGGGGAGTTACCATCGGCCTGCATAGCGTTAATTATAAGGGTTACTCGCAATATACTGAGGGAATGGTCACCAGCACGGGTCGGGATGCAGGTGTCATCTCCTACGGTGATGAAAGGAAGATCAAGGGCTTTGGCGGCGATGTCACGGCTGGTATCATCTTTCGCCCTATTGAGACCTCTCCTTTCCGTATCGGCCTGACTATTTCGACTCCGACATTCTATGATTTGACAACCAACAACTATACGGAGATTGTGAACGGCAGTGATTATGGTTGCTATGACTACGGTTCAGACGATGAGGAGTATAAGTTCAAACTCTTTACACCTTGGAAGTTCGGTCTCAGCCTGGGTCATACCGTAGGCAACAACCTCGCCTTGGGTGCCAGTTACGAATTCTCCGATTATGGCGCAACCCGCAATCGTATCAACGATGGTTGGGACAGATACGGCAATGAGGATTCCTATACTGATGAGCCGATGAAGCGTAATACAGAGACCTCGTTGAAGGGCGTGCATACGCTGAAGGTCGGTGCAGAGTTCAAGCCCATCCCTGAGATGGCCGTGCGCTTTGGCTACAACTATGTGTCGGCTGCCTACGAGGAGGATGGCTATCGTAACATGATGCTCGACTCTCCTGGTGTGATGTATGCCTCTACTGCCGACTACACCAACTGGAAGTCAACGAACCGCCTCACTGCTGGTCTCGGTTTCAAGGCAGGCAACATGAACATCGACTTGGCTTATCAGTATTCTGCCACCGATGGCGACTTCTATCCCTTCCAGCAGTATGACTCTTACGCTGTAGGTGCTACCTCAGTGAGCAACAAGCGTCATCAGGTGCTCCTGACCTTGGGATACACCTTCTAAAAAAGGAAAAACTTTTGTATAAAAATGCGGCTTTATGCAAATAAGGCCGCTTTTTTTTGTTTATTCGGCTGAAAAGTCGTACCTTTGCACGAAATTGTGAAATCGTAAAATTGTCAAATAGTCAAATGAAAAGGCTTTTATTAGGAGACGAGGCCATTGCACAGGGCGCACTCGATGCCGGTCTAAGCGGCGTGTACGCCTATCCAGGCACTCCCTCCACGGAAATTACAGAGTATATCCAGGAGTCACCGCTGGCTAAGGAGCGTGGTGTCCACAGCCGTTGGAGTACCAACGAGAAGACGGCTATGGAGGCTGCCCTCGGTATGTCGTATATGGGTAAGCGGGCCCTGGTGTGTATGAAACATGTCGGTTTGAATGTCTGTGCCGACCCCTTTGTGAATTCGGCCATGACAGGTACCAACGGCGGTATCATCGTCCTGGTGGCCGACGACCCCTCGATGCACTCCTCGCAGGATGAGCAGGACAGCCGTTTCTACGGTAAGTTCGCCATGATTCCTACGCTGGAACCCAGTTCGCAGCAGGAGGCTTACGACATGATGGCCGAGGCCTATGAGTTGTCGGAGCAGATGCATCTGCCCGTGCTGATGCGTGTCACCACCCGTATGGCGCACTCTCGTGCCGTCGTTGAGGTTGCGGACGAGCCACGTCCACAGAACGAACTGAACTACGAGGCCCAGGCCTCCAACTGGGTGCTCCTCCCGGCCTTTGCCCGCAAGCGTAATGTAGTTGTGACAGGTCAGCAGCCCATTCTCGAACAGATGGCTGTTGACAGCAAATATAACAAGTATATCGACGGTAAGGATCATAAACTTGGCATCATCGCCAGCGGTATCGCTTATAACTACCTGATGGAGTGCTATCCTGATGGTTGTCCGTATCCCGTGCTGAAAATCAGCCAGTATCCGCTGCCGAAGAAACTCATCCGTCGGATGACCGACGACTGTGAGTTTGTACTGATTGCTGAGGAGGGTCAGCCGTTCATCGAGGATCAGGTGCGTGGCGTGATGCCTGGCAATGCGGTCATCAAGGGTCGTCTGACGGGTGAACTGCCCCGTACAGGTGAACTCAATCCCGACTTCCTGAAGAAGGCCCTCGGCATCGAGAGCGGTGAAAATTATGCGCCCTGTGAGGATGTGACACCCCGTCCACCTGCACTCTGTCAGGGTTGTGGACACCGTGATGTCTATACAGCACTCAACGAAGTGCTGCGCGAGTATCCCAACGCCCGTGTGTTCGGCGATATCGGTTGCTATACACTTGGTTTCCTCCCCCCCTATAAGGCCATCCATTCGTGTGTGGACATGGGCGCTTCCATCACGATGGCAAAGGGTGCAAGTGATGCCGGTCAGTGGCCTGCTGTGGCTATCATCGGTGACTCAACCTTTACCCACAGTGGTATGACGGGACTGTTGGATGCTATCAACGAGAATGCTGACATTACGGTGATTATCTCCGACAACCTGACCACCGCCATGACCGGCGGACAGGACTCGGCAGGTACCAATAAGTTTGAGGCCATCTGTAAGGGTCTCGGTCTGAGTGAGGATCATCTGAAAGTGGTGAACCCCATTCCCAAGAACATGCCGGAGATCACCGCTGCCATCCGTGAGGAGATCAACTACCACGGTGTCAGCGTCATTATCCCCCGACGTGAGTGCATGCAGACTCTCCAGCGCCACCTTAAACAAAAGAAGGCTGCCGAGAAGAAGTAATCATAAATTTCAAACTTCAAAGTTCAAAGTTCTATGAAAACAGATATAATTCTTTGTGGAGTAGGCGGTCAGGGTATCCTCTCGATTGCCACCATCATTGGCGAGGCCGCCATGAAGGAGAACCTCTATATTAAGCAGGCCGAGGTACATGGTATGAGCCAGCGTGGCGGTGATGTGCAGTCGAACCTGCGCATCTCTTCCAATCCCATCAACAGTGATCTGATTGCTTTGGGTGGTGCCGATGTGATTATCTCTATGGAACCGATGGAGGCTCTGCGCTACCTGCCGTTCCTCTCGAAAGACGGTTGGATCATCACTTCGAGCACGCCTTTCGTAAATATTCCCAATTATCCTGATATTGAGAAGATTAAGAGCGACTTGAATAGTATCAAGAACGTGATTGTGCTCGACATCGAACAGGCTGCTAAGGATAATGGCGTGCCCCGCTCGGCCAATGTCATCCTGCTGGGTGCTGCCCAGAAGGCTCTGGGTATTGAGTATGATAAACTGGAAGATGCCATCCGTCGTGTCTTCGGACGCAAAGGTGAGGCCATCGTCGAAGCCAACATCAAGGCACTCGCCATCGGAAGGGAGGCACAGAAATGAATACGCCGATCAAGAAAGAGATTGTTGACTCGTTGGTAGCCGAGTTGGGTATTAAGGATTTTGCCAAGGCTACGATCCGTGAGGTGAAGCAAGTCGCTGCCAAGTCTGAGAAGGCGAGTGGGGTAGAGTTCATCAAGATGGAGATGGGTATCCCCGGTCTGCCTGCTGCCCAGGTAGGTGTAGATGCACAGATCAAGGCTCTGCAGGACGGAATCGCCCACAGTTATCCCGACATTCAGGGTGCTCCTGTGCTGAAAGAGGCAGCCTCGCAATTTGTGAAGGCTTTTATTGGTGTGGATATTGCTCCGGAGGGTTGTATCCCCGTCAGTGGCTCTATGCAGGGTACATTCGCCTCGTTCCTTACTTGTTCACAGCGTGACAAACAGAAAGACACTGTACTCTTCATTGATCCGGGCTTCCCTGTCCAGAAGATGCAGTTGCAGGTGATGGGCGTGAAGTATGAGACCTTCGACGTCTATGACTTCCGTGGCCCGAAACTGGGACCGAAACTCGAAAGTTATCTCTCTAAGGGTAACATCTGCGCCATTGTCTATTCGAACCCCAATAACCCCTCGTGGATCTGTCTGCGTGAGGAGGAGTTGCAGGTAATCGGCGAACTCACCACGAAGTACGATGCTATTGTGATGGAGGACCTTGCCTATTTTGCTATGGACTTCCGCAAGGATCTCTCCACACCGTTCCAACCGCCTTATCAGGCTACTGTCGCTCGCTATACCGACAACTACATGTTGCTCATCAGTGGTTCCAAGGCTTTCAGTTATGCCGGTGAACGTATCGGTGTCACCTGTATTAGTGACAAACTGTTCCATCGTCATTTCGATGACTTGTCAGCACGTTATCAGGGTCTGCCTTTCGGTCCCGTCTTTTCCACACGTATGCTTTATGCCCTCTCGTCAGGTACTAGCCATAGTGCGCAGTATGCGATGGCTGCCATGTTGAAGGCAGCCTATGAGGGCAAGTACGACTTCCGAAAAGAGGTGAGTGTCTACGGTGAGCGTGCCAAGAAACTGAAGGAGATATTTTGTCGCCATAACTTCTATGTGGTCTACGATAAGGATCTTGATGAACCCGTGGCCGATGGTTTTTATTTCACCATTGGCTATCCTGGTATGACCAGCGGGCAGTTGGCCCTTGAACTGATGTATTATGGTGTCTCCGCCATCTGTCTTATCACCTGTGGTTCCGAACAGGAGGGTCTGCGCGTCTGTACCTCGTTTATCGAGGATCACCAGTACGCGTTGCTTGAAGAACGGATGCAGATATTCGAAACAAATAATCCTCGGTAATGCCGAGGATTATTTGTCTTCTGGTGCCATATTGACAGATGAGAACCGGAACTCATTTTCATTCAGCGTCCTCACATCGTATCGGTTGGCATATTTGCCTGTATATTGTTTCTTCAACTTGAGGTATTTCTTTTCAATCTCCTTGCGGGTGAGTGCGAAGATGACAATACAGGTGCGATGTGGCAGGTTGAGCGTGTTGGCGAAATATTGCCGCAACTGGTTGGAGTAAGTACTCCTGCCCAACAGAAACTTGTGCTTATGGTCGTACCACACACTATCGACCGTTTGAATGTCTGTAAAATAGACCACAGAGTCAGAGAAGTTGGCGATAAAGCCAAACATATAGCCCTTGGGTGAAACGACGGACTTGGCACTGGCCGTGGTGGTTACGAAGGCCATCATCATGGCGAAAAATGTATATTTGATATATTTCATTATCCTAAAAAAGTTTTTAATACTTTGTTTTTTGTGCACGTACGGAGGCGGCGGATGGCTTTCTCTTTAATCTGACGGACACGCTCACGGGTAAGGTTGTATTTTGAACCAATCTCCTCGAGCGTCAGTTCGGGCTGGTTGATGCCGTAAAATGCCTCAATGACGTTACGCTCCCTTTCGTTCAGCATCTTGAGAGCATTGTTGATTTCGGCCTTGAGCGATTCCATAACCAGCGTCTTATCAGCCATCGGCGCATCATCGTTTACCAGCACATCGAGCAGACTATTGTCTTCGCCATCGACAAATGGGGCATCCACCGATACATGGCGACCGTTGACACTCATAGCCTCGTCGACCTTATCCTCAGGGATGTCCAGTTTCTCGGAGATTTCCTCAACCGACGGGCGACGCTCGTTTTCTTGTTCAAACTTGCTGAGCACCTTATTGATCTTGTTGACGGAGCCCACTTGATTCAGTGGCAGGCGCACGATGCGACTTTGCTCGGCGATGGCCTGAAGGATGCTCTGGCGGATCCACCACACGGCATACGAGATGAACTTGAAACCACGTGTCTCGTCGAACTTCTCGGCGGCCTTGATAAGTCCCAGATTACCCTCGTTGATGAGATCGGGTAGGGAAAGCCCTTGGTTCTGGTACTGTTTGGCCACGGAGACGACGAAGCGGAGATTCGCCTTGGTAAGACGCTCTAAGGCCTTGCGGTCACCCTTGCGGATGCGCTGTGCCAGTTCCACTTCTTCTTCCACCGAAATCATTTCCTCCTTGCCGATTTCCTGTAGGTATTTGTCAAGGGCTTCACTCTCTCGGTTTGTGATTGACTTCGTGATTTTCAGTTGTCTCATCGCATTGTTGTTCTTAGCCAAAGTGCAAAGGTAAGGCAAAAAAACGGAATCACCAAAAAAAACCGCAAATTTTTTACATTTGCGGCTTTTCTTGGGTTGATTTGTGCTTATTCGTCTTCCAAAGGTACGGCGAAATAGCCTTTCTTGCCAGTCGGATAGATACCCTGGATATAAAGTACGGGTTCTTTCGACTTGTTGGCATCCTGGACAATCTTCTGCAGGTCGTCAATCGTCTTGACACTCTGCTCGTTGACACGCTGGATGATGAAGCCCTGAGGTACACCGGCATCCTTCAACTTGCCACCACTTACCTTGAATACCTGCAGACCGTAGCCGATATTCATCTGCTCCTTCTGGGAGTCGGTGATAGGACGGAACTGTCCACCGAGAATGTCGAGGTCTACGGTGCCTTTCACAACCTTGGTGTTACCCTTCTCGTTCTTTAGGGTGAGGGTAACGGTTTTCTTCGACTTGTTGCGCAGATAGGTGATGGTGACCTTGTCGCCGGGACGCTTCTGGGCAATGATACCTGTCAGGTCGCCGAACTTAGGAACTTTTTGTCCGTCGATATGGGTGATGACATCGCCTTCTTTCAGACCGGCATCATCAGCAGCACCATCCTCGATGACTTTAGCGATATAGATACCTTCCATTGTGCCAAGGTCCACCTCGTTACCCTTTTCCTTCTCACTGTCTACATAGATGTTGACATCCTGACCCTGAATACCGATCATGGCACGCTGTACGGTACCGTACTTCTTGATATCGTCGATAACCTTATTCATAATAGATGTAGGGATGGCGAAGCCGTAGCCGATATTTGAACCCGTCTGGGAGTAGATCATGGCATTGATGCCGATAAGGGCACCGTTGGTGTTGACCAGCGCACCGCCTGAATTACCTTGGTTGATGGCGGCATCTGTCTGGATCATAGATGTCACCTTACCAGGCTCTTGCATGGAACGGGCCTTTGCTGATACGATACCGGCAGTAACGGTATTGTTGAGTCCAAGGGGATTACCCACAGCCAGTACCCATTCGCCTACTTTTACGTCGTCACTGTTAGCAATCTGGATGGCGGGAAGGTTCTTGGCATCGATCTTAATGAGTGCCAAGTCCGTGGTAGCGTCAGCACCGATGATACGGGCAGAATATTCTTTATTGTCATTGAGAGTCACCAGAAGTTCGTCGGCACCATCCACCACGTGGTTGTTGGTCACGATATAACCGTCGGCAGAGATGATGACACCCGATCCCGCTCCTACGCGCTTTGGGGTCTGAACCTGACGCTGGCGTCGTCCGCCATTGCCTTGTCCCTGTCCACGTCCGAAGAAACCGCCAAATGGGTCAGAGAAGAAATCCTCAAAGGGGTCGGAGTATTCGACTGTCTGAACTTTTGAGTTCTGCGTGTTTTTGATGTAGACCACTGAGGGCAGTGCCTTTTCGGCAGCATAGGTCAGGTCTACGGGTTGTTCTGCTGGCATGGAAGCCACAACGGGTGCGGGTGTGTTGGCTGCATTCGTCTTGTTGAATGAGACAACAGACAGTACCAGTGCTACAGCGCATACGGCTGGTGTAGCGACGTTTACAATCTTTTTCATATTTGCGTTCATTTTTGTTATGATTTTAAATTATACATGTTTGTTGACTCTGAGCACCGGAGTATGCTCGTTGTTTTCGTTTGCAAAGATAGGTGCATTTTTCGTGAAACTGACAAAATGTCGTGAATATTTGTCCCAATTTAACAATTCTTACACCGTACTTAACGGCTGTTTGCGATTAACACTTTAAATCTTAAATGGTTGACAAATTTAAGAACAGTGAGTATTTATAATTAAAATATAGCAATCATCTGTATTTTTATCATTATTCTTTCTTGTAATCCTTTCGTATTTCAATAATATTTTGTACTTTTGCCCTCGAAAACACTGCCTCGGCTTGTCGCTGGTGTCAGTCTGACACAAGAGGAAAGTCCGGGCAGCACAGGGCGCCCCACTTCTGAAAGTGGAAGTTATTGGTGACAGTAAGTGCCGGCAGAAGAGAATAACCGCCGAAAGGTAAGGGTGAGAAGGTGGTGTAAGAGACCACCAGCCGACGGGTGATCGTCGGGCTGTGCCGACTGGGGGCTGCAAGTTCGCGTATACCATCGTCTGAGGGTTGCCCGCCCGATTTACGATGGAGGGTAGAACGCTTGAGCCACGGGGTGACTCGTGGATTAGATAGATGACAGGCTAAAACAGAACCCGGCTTACGGAGGCAGTGCTTTCTTTTTAAGTGAAGAGTGAAGAGTGAAAAAGGTGAAAGAGTGGTTGAAGCAAATTTATCGGATATTGTACCTCACCATCCGATTCTTTACGACGAAGCGGGTGATGGCACAGGCATCGGCTCTTACTTATTCCACACTATTGGCCATTGTCCCTATTCTGGCTGTGATATTTGCCATTGCAAGGGGGTTCGGATTCAACAAGTACATAGAATACTGGTTTCGCGATGCCTTCTCATCCCAGCCCCAGGCCGCTGAGGCCATCGTCGGTTTTGTGAACGGCTATCTCGTTCATACCCAAAGCGGTATCTTCCTCGGTATCGGACTGATCTTTATGCTCTATACCGTGCTGATGCTGATGAACAATGTGGAGGAGACCTTCAATCAGATATGGCAGGTGAGTAACTCTCGCCCCATCATGCGCTCCTTTGTCAATTACTTAGCCATGTTCTTGCTCTTTCCCATTCTTATCATTGTGTCGACAGGTTTGACTATCTTCATGGCTGCCATTGCAAAAACTGTCAGTGGTGATACGTTCCTGGGATTTGCATTGCCACAGTTACTAGACCTCACAACATATATCATCATCACGCTGCTTTTCATAGGTCTCTATGTCTACTTGCCTAATACAAAGGTGCGCCTTTCGTGTGCTATTGTTCCTGGCATCTTGGCGGGTATTGCCATGCAGGTATTGCAGATGTTCTATATCCATTCGCAAATCTGGGTGACGGGTTATAATGCCATTTATGGCTCTTTTGCCGCCTTGCCGCTCTTTATGCTCTGGGTGCAGATCTCATGGACTATTTGTCTGTTTGGGGCGCAGTTGACGTACACCAACCAAAACATGAACCGCATCGGTATTAATTTAGAACTGGAGACTGTCATGCATCCTCTTGTCGATATGACCGATGATGAATTAGGAGAGGAGGCCAGAGAACTCTATGCTGATAGAATCGATTCACTATAATAATAAAGCGCCCCTTTGCGGAGGCGCTTTTTCTTATTGCTTCATCAGATAGTCCTTAAAGTCCTTGAAGTCCTTGGTCATCGGGATACTCTGCTTCTTGCCCTTCATGAAGGCGGCGAGACGGTCAGGAATTTCCACGTCGATACCGAGAATATCATCCACCTTCTCCTTGAACTTAGCCGGATGGGCGGTTTCACAGAACACGCCGACTTCGCTCTCCTGTAGTCCGTCTGCGAGCGCTTGATAGCCACAAGCGCCGTGAGGATCGAGAATATAACCCGTATCTGCATAGCACTGACGCATGGCCTCTTTAATTTCTTCGTCGATGTAGGTGGCTCCACTGATCAGGTTGGTGATACGATGATGCGTAGCCTCGTTTGTCAACTTGTTATTCTGACTGTAAAGATTGATGATGCGGGCAAAGTTAGACGGATCACCCACATCCATCGCATTGGCCAGTGTCTGCACGCTTGCCTTCGGCTCGTACTTGCCTGTCTGCAGATACTTGAAGACGATGTCGTTGGCATTGTTGGCAGCGATGAAGCGCTTGATGGGGAGTCCCATGGCATGTCCGAAGAGGGCTGCACAGATATTGCCGAAATTACCAGAAGGTACGCACATCACAAGAGATTTACAATTTACAATTTCTTGCATTCTGGCGTAGGCGTTGAAATAGTAGAAAGCCTGTGGCAGGAAACGGGCCACGTTGATGGAGTTGGCAGAGGTGAGTTTCATGTGTTTGTTCAGCGCCTCGTCCATAAAGGCGTTTTTGACCAACGCCTGACAGTCGTCGAAGACACCGTCCACCTCGACGGCGGTGATGTTCTGTCCCAGTGTGGTAAACTGACATTCCTGAATGGGGCTCACCTTTCCCTTCGGATAGAGCACATAGACATGGATGCCCTCCACGCCAAGGAAGCCATTAGCCACCGCAGAACCCGTATCGCCCGATGTAGCGACGAGGACATTCACCTGCTCATGCTGACCTTCCTGGCGGATAAAATATTGCAGGAGTCTTGCCATAAATCTGGCCCCTACATCCTTAAAGGCGAGAGTAGGGCCGTGGAAGAGTTCCAAAGAATAGATATTATCCTTCACCTTGACAACTGGACAATCGAAGGAAAGCGTGTCGTAAACGATGTCCTGGAGGGCATCGGGATCCACATCTTCTCCGAAGAAGGCACTGGCCACATTGTAGGCAATGTCTTGGAACTTCATATCCTTAATGTTGTCGAAGAATACCTTCGGCAGTATCTTGATTTCTTCTGGCATATATAGGCCACGATCCTCAGCCAAGCCTTTAACCACTGCTTTGTGCAGGTCGGCGATGGGAGCCTTCCCATTGGTACTGTAGTAATTCATATTAATGGGGATAATGGGTTTAATGGGGAGTTAATATTTCATAAAGGCCTGCATAAACTGGTCGTGAAGAAGGAGACCGTAGGAGCCGCTGACACACGATACCTCGTCGTACTGTTGCACACCATCGGGCTTAATGCCACGATGCCAGATGAGGAACGGCACAGCCTGTCCTACGTGGATGCGCTGCTCTACAGGTGTCAGATGGTCTGGCAATACGGCAATGCAGACAGGCTCTTTCCACGTGCATACCTCTTTATATATAGGGGCAATAAGTCGCTGGTCCAGATACTCAATGGTCTTGAGTTTTAATTCGAGGTCGCCGTCATGACCAGCCTCATCACTCGCCTCCACATGGACGAACACGAAGTCATTGCGGCGCAGCGCCTCGATGGCGGCCTCAGCCTTGCCTTCATAGTTGGTATCGGCCAGACCGGTGGCCCCCTTCACACGTATGTTCTTCAAACCGGCATAGTGGCCAATTCCTCGGATGAGGTCGACGGCAGAGATTACAGCACCTGTCTTTATCTGCGGATAGCGCTGCATCAGTGTCTCCATCGAGGGACGATAGCCTCCGCTCCAGGGCCAGATACTATTGGCCTGACGCTCCCCACGTTTGGCACGTTCTATGTTGAAGGGGTGTGCGGCGAGTAGTTCCTGCGATTTGAAGATGAGTTCGTTGAGCAGTTTTGCCGTCTCCGCAGACGATAATCGCACAGAGCCTGTGTGATGGAAGGTGTTCCTCGATTCGGCCTTCACCAGTAGAGGGAACCATTCCTGATTGGGATGATCATGGGGTGGGGCACAGACAATATGTTTGTTGCCACCCTTGATAATGAGCAGATGGCGGTACTGGATACCTGTGATGAACTTGACGCGCTCGAAACCAGCCTCCTCGTTGATGGGCTTAGCGAGTTTTTCGTTCAGATACTTTATCAGCACATCGCCGTCGGCGGTCTCAAGGTTCCCGCCATTATGGGTGATAATCCGACCGTCTTGCACCGTGATGATGTTACAGCGCAGCGCCAGATCGTCAGTGCCCATCTCATAGCCGATGCTGGCGGCCTCAAGTGGTCCACGACCCTCGTAGACGCGAACCAGGTCGTAACCGAGGATAGACGTGTTGGCCACCTCTGACCCTGGAGGAAATCCTTCGGGCACGGTCATCAGTCGGCCACAGCGACCTTCACGGGCCAACAGGTCCATCGTGGGTTTATTGGCATATTGCAGTAGTGTCTTCCCACCGAGCCGCTCTACGGGAAGGTCGGCCATGCCATCTCCAAGAATGATGATATGCTTCATATAACTAAATATTTGCAATACTCATGATATTCGCGAACACACCGGCAGCCGTAACTGCTGCACCGGCACCATAGCCTTGAATAAGCATCGGGTACTCCTTATAGCGCTCTGTCGTCAGTAGCACGATATTGTTCGAGCCTTCCAGTCCGTAGAACGGATGACCATAGGGAACTTCTTTCAAGGCAACGCTGGTCTTGAATGATGATGGGTCGTTCTCGTCGGCTTCCATTGTGGCCACAAAACGCCAACGCTTGTTCTCTGCCTCCAATTTCTGGCGACGGGTTTCAAAGTCGGCGTCCAGTTCAGGCAACTTCTTCCAGAAGTCGTCGATACTGCCCTCGAAGTAACTGTCGGGCACGAAAAGATGTTTCTCCACATCGGCCTGTTCCACCTTATAGCCAGCCTCACGGGTCAGGATGACCAGTTTACGGATGACATCCGTACCACTGAGGTCGATACGTGGGTCGGGCTCTGAATAACGCTGTTCCTTGGCTCTGCGAACGGTCTCTGAGAAGGGTACGTCGGCAGCAATCTCGTTGAAGATGAAGTTCAGCGTACCACTCAAGATGGCCTCGATCTTCAAGATCTTATCACCCGAGTTGCACAGGTCGTTGATGGTACCGATAATTGGCAGACCGGCACCAACATTGGTCTCGTAGCGGAACCACACGCCTTTGTCGCGAGCCGTCTGGCGCAGTCTCAGATAACTGTCATAGTCGCTCGAAGCGGCAATCTTGTTGGCTGCGACCACTGATATATTATGCTCTAAGAAGGTCTGATAGAGTTGGGCAATCTGACGACTGGCGGTACAGTCTACGAATACCGAGTTGAAGATATTCATCTTCACAATCTCATCGCGCATGTGTTCCGTATTGGCAGGGAAACCTGCACGCAGGATCTTCTCGTAGTTGTCGAGGTCGATACCGTCGCGATCCAGTACGAAATTGTCTACGTCCGAGATACCCACCACGTTCAGTTTCAGACGACGTGACTGCATCAGGAACTGCTGCTGGGTACGGATCTGTTCGAGCAACATGCCGCCCACCGTACCAATACCACAAATAAAGAGGTTCAGCACCTTGTATTCCGACAGGAAGAACGAGTCGTGCAGCACGTTGAGCGATTTCCTCAGGAATCGGCCGTCCACCACAAATGAGATATTCGTCTCAGAGGCACCCTGGGCACAGGCAATCACGCTGATACCTGAACGTCCGAGTGTACCGAACAACTTTCCGGCGATACCCGGTGTCTGTTTCATGTTCTCACCCACGATGGCGATGGTGGCCAGACCACTCTCCACCAACATGGGGAACATAGCACCAGTCTCGATCTCTTTGGCAAACTCGGCGTTCAGCACTTCTGCGGCAGCCTCAGCATCCTCGTCGCGCACACCGATAGAGGTGGAATTCTCAGACGAGGCCTGTGACACCATGAAGACCGAGATGCCCTTGTTGGCCAGGGTGGTGAAGATACGACGGTTCACACCAATCACACCCACCATCGAGAGACCTGTCACTGTAATCAGCGAGGTGCCCTTAATCGAAGAGATACCCTTGATGGGCTTATTGTCGTCCTCAATCGTTTCCTTGATGAGTGTTCCCGGGTGTTCGGGGTTAAAGGTATTCTTAACTTTAATAGGTATATTCTTGACGCAGACGGGATAGATGGTCGGCGGGTAGATTACTTTCGCACCGAAGTTACACAACTCCATCGCTTCCACATACGAAAGTTCGTTGATGGTATAGGCACTCTTGATCACCTTCGGGTCGGCTGTCATAAAGCCGTCCACATCCGTCCAGATCTCCAGCACCTCGGCATCCAAGGTGGCGGCGATGATCGAAGCCGTATAGTCAGAGCCGCCACGACCCAGGTTGGTCGTCTCGTGCGAGTCAAGGTCTCTGGCGATGAAGCCCGGCACCACGTACACGCTCTTCTCGTTCATATCCTTGAAGGCTTCCCTCACCAATCGCTTTGTCTCCTCTGTAGCCAGCACGTGCTTGCCCAATTTCTTCTCCGTCCGGATAAAGTCTCGACTGTTCATACGGACACCGTTCTTGATGAGGGCAGCCACGATATTCGAACTCAGGCGCTCGCCATACGATACAATCGTGTCCTCCGTCTTCTTCGACAGGTCGTGAATGAGGTACACGCCGTAGTAGATGCTCTTCAACTGGTCGAAGAGTTGGTCCACATTATTAAATAAGTCAACGCGCTTCTTGTCGTCGGTGATGATGGTGTCTATCATCTGGTGGTGGCGCTTCACCATCGCGTCGAATTCCTCGCGATAGTGCTCGTCGCCCTGTTTGGCCATCTGCGACGTGGCAATCAGTTTGTCCGTGATGCCGTCGAGTGCGCTAACTACTACTATGACAGGTTGCGTCCGAGCCTCTGCCTCCACAATGTTTTTCAAGCTTAAAATGCTTTTTACGGAACCTACGGACGTTCCGCCGAATTTCATTACTTTCATATTTCTATGCAATTTATCTTGCCGTCGGTACCCCTTCACAATGGGGGACTTCTCCAACGGCGGTGCAAAGGTAGACATTATTTTCGAAACGACAAAGAAAATATTCTTAAATTACGATCAAATCATTTAAAAACCCATCCAAAAGTTTGAAAACCTTGCCTCAAATCTGGGACACACCTATGCACAGGGGGTAGAGACTTGCCTGAGATTTAGGCCTGATTTTTGCACGGTGTGCATAATCTTCTCCTGGGTTTTGAACGGTTTTTTCCTGTTTTATTTGGTTTTCTTCTCACTTATTTGTACCTTTGTAGCGAATATGACGAATGAGTATCAGATACGGGTGGTGCCAGAGGTTGCGGCACAAGAGGATAGGTTGAAGGCTTATCTCGCTCAGGAGCAGGGTTTTGACGTGAGGACGATCTATGGCGTGAGAATCCTGAAACGGAGCATCGATGCCCGCCAACGGCAGATATACGTGAACCTGAAAGTGCGTATATATATCAATGAGCAGCCGCACGACGATGAATACCAGCATACGGACTATCCGAATGTGGAGGGACGGCCACAGGTAATTGTTGTGGGTGCAGGTCCCGGAGGACTGTTTGCTGCGCTGCGACTGATAGAACTCGGTTACAGGCCTATTGTGCTGGAAAGGGGCAAGAATGTGCATGAGCGTAAGAAGGACTTGGCGAACATCACAAAGACACAGAAGGTGGACCCTGAGAGCAACTACTGTTTCGGTGAGGGTGGGGCAGGCGCCTACTCGGACGGGAAACTCTACACCCGTTCAAAAAAACGGGGCAATACGGACAAGATCCTGAATGTGTTCTGTCAGCATGGAGCCTCGACGGCGATACTGGCGGATGCCCATCCGCATATTGGCACAGACAGGTTGCCGAAGGTGATCGAGGCCATGCGGAACACGATTATTAATTGTGGGGGCGAGGTATATTTTCAGACGAAGATGACACAGTTGATTCTCAATGGCGATAAGGTCGTTGGATGCATTGCTGACAGAGAATATGTTGGCCCCATAATACTCGCCACAGGTCACTCAGCACGAGACGTTTACAGATATTTGGCTGAAGCGAAGATAGAGATAGAGGCGAAAGGCATTGCAGTGGGTGTGCGACTGGAACATCCGTCACAATTGATAGATCAGATTCAGTACCATAATAAACAGGGAAGAGGCAAGTATCTGCCTGCCGCAGAGTATGCGATGGTGACGCAGGTGGAAGGTCGGGGCGTGTATTCGTTCTGTATGTGTCCAGGTGGTTTTGTCATTCCGGCAGCAACAGATAAGGAGCAGATTGTGGTGAATGGGATGAGTCCGGCGAGTCGGGGAACGGCGTGGTCGAACTCTGGGATGGTGGTCGAAGTGAGGCCAGAAGACGTTGATTCAATGGATAATGGAAAATGGATAATGGATAATTCTAATTTTCAATTATCAATTGTCAATTCTCAATTAAAAGTTCTTCAATTTCAGGAAGAACTTGAAAAGATATGCTGGCAACAGGGAAATATGCGGCAGACGGCTCCGGCACAAAGGATGGCAGATTTCGTGAACGGGAAGTTGAGTTATGACCTGCCCAAGTCGTCGTATGCCCCAGGACTGATATCGAGTCCTCTCCATTTCTGGTTGCCGAAGATGATTTCCCACCGGTTGCAAGAGGGTTTTAAGACCTTTGGACGTAATGCACATGGTTTTTTGACCAACGAGGCGGTGCTGATTGCCGTAGAGACTCGAACCAGTAGTCCGGTGCGCATCGTGAGAGATCGAGAGACGCTGCAACATATTCGTATTCAAGGACTTTTCCCCTGTGGCGAGGGTGCCGGATACGCTGGGGGAATCGTCTCGGCAGGTGTCGATGGAGAACGCTGTGCGGAAATGGCTGCGGCTTATTTGCAAAAAAAATAGCCAAATATTTGGAAGTTTCGATACTTTTTCGTATCTTTGTGGCATCAAAAATAACTAAAAATTCAATGCATTATGAACAGGGAAGAACAATTTGTCATAACGATCAGTCGCCAGTTCGGAACGGGCGGCCATGAGATCGGAGCAGAGTTGGCCCGTCGCCTTGGTGTCAAGTTGCTCGACAAGCAGATTTTGAATGAGATGGCCAAGAGAAGCAGGGTTGTAGAGGAGGCGATGGAGAAAATTGAGGCCCGTAACCCCTTGTGGCGTGATGACTTCACCGATTTCTACCGTAACTATATGAGTAGGGCAGAGTACAGCGGACTGGAACACGACCAGACCTCGCACGACCTTTTTGAGGCGCAGGCAGACATCATCCGTCAGATAGTGGAGGAGGAGTCGTGTGTCATCGTAGGTCGCTGTGGCTTCCATATTTTCGAGAATCACCCCAATGCCCTGAAAATCTTCGTCCATTCGTCGGAGGACTGCCGGAAACGTCGTATTGCTGAAAAGTACGGTCTGGACCTGAGGGATGCTGCTGCGATGGTGGTGGACAACGATTACAGTCGTGAACTCTACACGAAGACATTTACCGGCAAGGACTGGACGGATGCACGCAATTATGATATCTCACTCGACGTGCGGACATTCGGCGTAAACGGGGCTGCAGACTTCATAATGAAGTGTATCGAGTAGTTTTAGCCAAAGATTACACAGATTTCGCAGGAAAAATTTGTCAGTGTACCGATTTTTTAGTACCTTTGCACGCTGAAATTTCAAAGTTAGTAATTACTAAAGAATCGGTATAATGAATATTTCCTACAAATGGTTGAAGGAATACGTGGATTTCGACCTCACGGCGCAGCAGGTGTGTGACGCCCTGACGTCAACGGGTCTCGAAGTCGACGCATTGGAAGAAGTACAGAGTATCAAAGGTGGTTTGAAGGGACTCTATGTGGGTAAGGTGCTCACGTGTGAGGCCCATCCCGACAGCGACCATCTGCATGTGACAACGGTAGACTTAGGTAAGGGCGAACCTTCGCAGATTGTGTGTGGCGCACCGAATGTGGCTGCGGGCCAGAAGGTGATCGTGGCCGATCTGGGTTGTGTACTCTATGACGGCGACAAGGAGTTTGTCATCAAGAAGTCGAAGTTGCGTGGCGTAGAGTCTTGTGGTATGATCTGCGCAGAGGATGAGATCGGCATTGGTAACGACCATTCTGGTATCATCGTGCTGCCAGAGTGTGCTGTGGTAGGTACGCCTGCCGCAGAATACTACCATTTAGAAAGTGACTGGCTCATCGAGGTGGATATCACCGCCAACCGTGCCGATGCCCTCTCTCACTGGGGTGTGGCCCGTGACCTTTATGCCTGGCTGAAGCAGAACGGCTATAAGACCTCATTACACCGTCCTGACTGCTCTGCATTCAAGGTAGACAATCACAACCTACCCATCGAGGTGGTCATCGAGAACCAGGAAGCCTGTAAGCGGTATGCTTGTGTCTCTGTCACTGATTGTGAGGTGAAGGAGAGTCCCGACTGGTTGAAAAACAAACTCACCACCGTTGGCTTGCGTCCAATCAATAACATCGTGGATATCACCAACTATGTGATGATGGCCTACGGTCAGCCCCTGCATACGTTTGATGCAGACATGGTAAAGGGTCACAAGATTGTGGTGAAGACGATGCCGGAGGGTACACCTTTCCAGACACTCGACGGTGAGGAGCACAAACTCTCAGACCGTGATCTGGCCATCTGCAATGCCGAGGATCCGATGTGTATCGCTGGTGTGTTCGGTGGTAAGGGTAGTGGTACGTATGAGACCACTCGTAATGTGGTGCTGGAAAGTGCTTATTTCCATCCCACATGGATCCGTAAGTCAGCCCGTCGTCATGGACTGAGCACAGATGCCTCGTTCCGTTTCGAGCGTGGTGTGGATCCTAATGGTACGATCTATGCACTCCAACAGGCGGCAATCCTTTGTCAGGAACTCGCAGGCGGTAAGGTCTCAATGGATATCTGTGATGTCTATCCCGAGCCGATGAAGAACCCGGTGGTGGAACTCAATTATGAATATGTACACAATCTCGTGGGTAAGACCATCCCCGTGGAGACCATCAAGGCCATCTGCGAGAGTCTTGAGATGAAAGTACTTGGCGAGACTGCTGAGGCTCTGACGTTGGAGGTTCCAGCCTACCGTGTCGATGTGCAGCGTCCCTGTGATGTAGTGGAAGACATTTTGCGTATCTACGGATATAATAATGTGGAAATTCCGACACAACTCAAGGGTTCTCTCGTCATTAAGGGCGAGGAAGACCGCAAGCACAAACTGGCCAATCTGGTCAGTGAGCAGTTGGTGGGCGAGGGCTTTAATGAGATTCTGAACAACTCATTGACGAAGGGCGCCTATTATGGTGAGAATGATACATTGGTGCGGATTATGAATCCTCTGTCGAGCGATTTGAACGTGATGCGTCAGACACTGCTCTTTGGTGGTTTGGAGAGCATCCAGCACAACGTGAACCGTAAACGCCAGAACCTGCGCTTCTTCGAGTTCGGCAATGTGTATACCTTCGATCCCGAGAAGCAGAATGAGGACGATCCAATGCTGGCCTATAAGGAGCAGTATCACTGTGGTCTTTGGGTGACGGGTAAGCGTGTAGAGGGCTCTTGGGCCCATGCTAATGAGGATGCCACCTTCTATGAGTTGAGTGCTTATGTGGAGAACATCCTGCGTCGTATTGGTCTGAAACCGGGTATGACCGTTCGTAAGAAGTCTGAGAATGAAATCTTCTCGGCCGGTATCACCATCGAGAACCGTGGGGGTAAGAAACTGGTGGAGATGGGTATCATCACCAAGAAACTCCAGAAGCAGTTTGGTATCGACAATCCCGTCTATTATGCCGAGATGAACTGGTCGCAGTTGATGAAGGCCACGAAGAAGAACGAGGTGCTTTATACGGAAATCTCGAAGTTCCCGGCAGTGAGCCGTGACCTCGCCCTGTTGGTGGACAACAGCGTGGAATTTGCACAGATTGAGCAGATAGCCCGTCAGACGGAGAAGAAACTTTTGAAGAAGGTGGAACTCTTCGATGTCTACGAGGGTGACAAACTGCCTGCCGGCAAGAAGTCGTACGCTGTGAACTTCATCCTTCAGGATGAGGAGAAAACGATGGGTGACAAGCAGATCGACGCCATCATGCAGAAACTCATTACCAACATTAAGAAACAACTCAATGCTGAGTTGCGCTAATTATGCATTATGAATTATTAATTATGAATTAAAGATATGGGAAGAGCATTTGAATATCGCAAGGCTACAAAACTGAAGCGATGGGGCCACATGGCCAAGACATTTACAAAGATCGGTAAGCAGATTGCCATTGCTGTGAAGGCAGGCGGTCCAGAGCCGGAGAACAATCCTACGCTGCGTGCTATCATCGCCAATGCCAAGCGCGAGAACATGCCGAAGGATAATATCGAGCGTGCCATCAAGAATGCAATGGGTAAGGATCAGAGTGACTACAAGGAAGTGACCTACGAGGGATATGGTCCTCACGGTATCGCTATCTTCGTAGAGACACTGACTGACAATACGACCCGTACTGTGGGTGATGTCCGTTCAGTGTTCAACAAGTTCAATGGTAACCTGGGTACTCAGGGTTCACTGAGTTTCCTCTTCGACCACAAGGCTGTGTTCACCTTCAAGAAGAAGGACGGACTGGATATGGACGAGATGATCCTCGACTTGATTGACTACGGTGTGGAGGATGAGTTCGATGAGGATGAGGAGGAGAACAGCATCACCATCTATGGCGATCCTTCTTCATTTGGTGCTATCCAGAAACATCTGGAGGAGAATGGCTTTGAGGTGACAGGTGCTGAGTTCACCCGTATCCCCAACGACCTGAAAGAGGTGACGCCAGAGCAGCGTGAGACCATCGACAAGATGGTGGAGAAACTCGAGGACTTCGATGATGTCCAGACGGTTTACACCAACATGCAGCCAGAATAAACAGAAAGCCTCCAACTCTGGGGGCTTTCTTGTTAATAGTCCTTTTCTGTGAACTTTGCCTCAAATAGCACCTTTCTCGGGTCTTTGCTCGAGAAATAGGTGTAGGTGAAGTTATACCCGTTGTCTTTGTAAGTCTTCATGGCCGTTGTGTTTTTCAATCCGTCTTTCAGGGTTTTGGTGGCCTCCACAGAGTCAAGTATACCCTCCTTGTCGGCAAGATCCGTCAGACGATAGTAATAGTGTAGGGTATGTGTACCCTTTTCGAATGTCAGACTGTCGAGAATAATATTCTCTCCCATTTTTGCAGGGCAGTTCTTGGCTGTGTACTCTTTGGCCTCACGTGCGCATCTGTCTTCCAATGACTCCTGACAGGCGGCAAATAACAATGCCAAACAGGCAAATACGAATACCTTTTTCATAATGAATGCTATTTTTTCGGTGCAAAGATACAAAAAAAAGCAAAATTATTGGTAATACGAGGGATTTTTTGTACTTTTGCATTTCAAAGAGTTGATTACTACAAATGAATCATATAAGAAACTTTTGTATCATTGCGCATATCGATCATGGTAAGTCGACCTTGGCTGACCGTATGCTGGAGTTTACGAAAACCATCCAGGTCACCGAGGGACAGATGCTCGACGACATGGATCTGGAGCGTGAGCGTGGCATCACCATCAAGAGTCATGCCATCCAGATGGAGTATATGTACAAAGGTGAGAAATATATCCTCAATCTGATTGATACCCCAGGACATGTGGACTTCTCTTACGAGGTGTCGCGCTCCATTGCTGCCTGCGAGGGTGCCCTCTTGGTGGTGGATGCTACACAGGGCGTACAGGCGCAGACCATCTCCAATCTCTATATGGCCATCGACCATAATTTAGAGATTATCCCGGTCATCAATAAGATTGATATGCCCTCTGCCATGCCCGACGAGGTGGAAGATGAGATTGTCGACCTGATAGGCTGTGACCATAGCGATATTATCCGTGCCTCTGGCAAGACAGGTGAGGGTATCGAACAGGTGCTTGATGCTGTGGTGGAACGTATTCCTCATCCTGAGGGGGATGAGGAGGCTCCTCTTCAGGCCTTGATTTTCGACTCGGTGTTTAACTCTTTCCGTGGTATTATTGCCTACTTCAAGATTGTGAATGGTGTGATACGTCAGGGAGACAATGTGAAGTTCTTTAATACGGGTATGGAGTATGATGCCGACGAGATCGGGGTGTTGAAGATGGATATGATCCCCCGTAAGGAACTGCGTACGGGTGATGTGGGATATATCATCAGTGGCATCAAGGACTCGAAGGAAGTGAAGGTGGGTGATACGATTACGCATGTATCAAAGCCTTGTGACAAGGCCATCGAAGGCTTTCAGGAAGTAAAGCCGATGGTGTTCGCCGGTGTTTATCCCATTGATCCTACGGATTATGAAAACCTGCGGGCCTCTTTGGAGAAACTCCAACTCAATGATGCGTCGCTGACCTTTGTGCCGGAGAGTTCTGTGGCCCTGGGATTCGGTTTCCGTTGTGGCTTCCTTGGACTGTTACACATGGAGATTATTCAGGAGCGTCTCGACCGCGAGTTTGATATGGATGTCATCACGACGGTACCTAATGTTTCGTATATGTGTTACACCAAACAAGGAGAGGTGAAGGAGGTACATAATCCCTCCGGACTGCCTGATCTGACGATGATCGACCATATCGAGGAACCGTATATCCGTGCTTCTATCATCACTGCGGCAGATTTTATCGGGCCAATTATGACCCTTTGTCTTGATAAGCGTGGTGAACTGATAGATCAGCAGTACGTCAGTGGTAATCGTGTGGAACTGCATTTCATGTTGCCGTTGGGTGAGATCGTGATAGATTTCTATGATAAACTGAAGTCTATCTCCAAGGGTTATGCTTCGTTTGACTATCATATTGACGGTTTCCGTCCTTCAAAATTGGCGAAACTGGATATCCTCCTCAATGGTGAACCTGTTGATGCGCTCTCAACGCTGACACATCAGGACAATGCTGTGACCTTCGGTCGGCGAATGTGTGAGAAACTCAAGGAACTCATTCCGCGTCAGCAGTTCGATATTGCCATTCAGGCTGCCATCGGGGCGAAGATCATTGCCCGTGAGACGGTGAAGCAGGTGCGCAAGGATGTGACAGCCAAGTGCTATGGCGGTGATGTCAGCCGTAAGCGTAAACTGCTGGAGAAACAGAAGCGTGGTAAGAAACGTATGAAACAGATCGGTAATGTGGAAGTGCCACAGAAGGCCTTTCTGGCTGTGTTGAAACTTGACTAATAACATAAGATAAGACCTATGGCTAACATTAGCATCACAACAAGAGACGTCGCTCGGGAACTGGCCCGTCGATACAGTACGATGACGCATGAGGAACTCGATTTGCTGGAAAGTATTCTCGTGCCGCTGAAGTTTGCGAAAAACGAGATGGTGCTCCGTGAGGGAGAGACCTGTACGAATATCTACTGGATCGTGAAAGGACTTGTCCGACAGTTCTATTATAAGAATGGTAAGGAGTTGACGGAGTATATGGCTACCGAGAATTCGATTGTCATGTGTATCGAGAGTCTGTTCCGTGAGAAACCGTCACAATTGCAGATCAAGGCGCTGGAGCCGACGATCATCATTGCCATGCCGAAGAGTGATCTGGAGGCTGTGGCCATGAAGAGTGTGAACATACAGATCCTCTATCGTAAGATTCTTGAGGAATCGCTCATCCTGAGCCAGCACCATGCCGATATGTTGCGCTTCGAGAGTGCGCAGGATCGTTACCAGAAACTGGTGAAGAACCAGCCACAGTTAGTGCTTCGTGCCCCTCTGGTTTATATTGCCAGTTATCTGCAGATGACTCCTGAGACCTTATCCCGTGTGCGGACGGCAGCGCTGTTGGAAGACAGATAAATAAACTAATTCTTTTTCAGATACAATGAGTTATCAATGCATGTTGGTAACTCATTTTGATAATGGGTCACATAAATGAGTGTGACATCAGAATTCTGACAGTACTTATCCACCACAGCCTTCACCATCCTGCGGTTCTCATCATCCAGTCCGTGTAACGGTTCGTCGAGAATCAGCAGGTCGGGCTCTTTAACGAAGGCTCTTGCCAATAGGACAAGTCGTTGCTCACCGCTTGACATCTCCATGAACCTGCGTTCTACTAAATGACCGACACCAAAGACATTCATCCATTTCCGGCATTGTTCCTTCTCTGCCTCGTTGGGACGGGTGTAGAGTCCGATGGTGTCTTTCAGTCCGCTGGCCACAATCTGAATCGACGGGATGTTTTGCTTGTAACTACGGTGCATCTCAGGTGAGACGTAGCCGATATGGCGCTTGATGTCCCAGATGCTTTCTCCTGAGCCGCGTTTATGCCCAAACAGGGCGATGTCGCAGGCATAACTCTGCGGGTTGTCGGCACAAACGAGGGAGAGTAGGGTAGACTTACCGGAGCCGTTTTGTCCGGATAGTGACCAGTGTTCACCTTTCCTCACTGTCCAGTCGAGATCCTTCAATATCGTTCGCTCTCCATAGCGGATGGTGACGTTGTTGAATCGGATGACCTCGGATTTTGTGGTGAGTGATGAGTGGTGAGAGGTGAGAGAAATGGTCTGTGGCTGAGGGTGTTCTCTTACCTCTAACCTCTTACTTCTTACCTCTGACTTTGGCAGAACCTTCATTTCCTTCACCTCCACGACATGTGTGATGAAGTCGGGAATCTCATCCGTCTTTGCCAATACGAGTATGATTTGCAGTCCCTGTTCCTTGGCCAGCATCGTCATCAGTTCTTTCAACTGATCTCTCGTCTCTGCATCTAGTCCGATAAAGGGGTTCTCCATAATCAGCACCTTCGGATGGGTGAAAAGTGAGGCGGCAAGTTTAAACTTGCGGAGTTCTCCGCTTGAAAGCAAGATAACGTATTTATCCAATAGCGGTTTCAGATGGAACAACTGATAGATGTGGTGTTGCAAGGCTCTTCGCTCTGCCGTATCTTCACCTGCCAGTTGGAAGGCTTCCTCGAGTTTTTGGCCGACGGTAGGCGTTTCTTCATCAATCTCCATCTGGTTCCAGCGCTGTTGGAGGAAATAGGTTCGGTCATTGTCTCCACCATAGGTATCCCGGAAGGAGATATGTTTCAGATTATTGTAAGGCTCGTCGAAGGCGTATTTCACCATATCAGGAAAGGCAGGATGACGCCCCGTGATCATATCCACGAACAGACTCTTGCCTGATCCGTTTCTGCCAATGATGGCGATATGCTCACCTTCCTCCAAACAGAAGTTCACAGGCTCCGCCATCGACCATTCCGGTTTTCTGGCCCTTGCATTGATCATCTCAATCGTCTTCATCCTTCGTCTTTCGTTTGGACACCTTTTCTTTGTTCTTGTTCACGAAGTCCTTCCATCCTCGATACTTGACCTCACTCTCAGGACGTCCCATCTGCATATAGTGACAATAGGCCGCAGCCAGGGCATCGGTGGCATCCATGAATTTCGACATCTCCTCGTTGGGAATCTTCAACAGCCGTTGTAGCATCCCGGCCACCTGTTCCTTGGCGGCATTGCCATTACCGGTGATTGCCATCTTGATTTTCATTGGGGCATATTCATGGATGGGTACACCGTGATGGATGGCAGCGGCAATGGCTGTTCCTTGTGCACGACCCAGTTTGAGCATCGACTGTACATTCTTTCCGAAGAATGGTGCCTCAATGGCCATCTCGTCAGGCAGATACCCGTCGATGATACCCGTCACCCGTTCGAAGATATGGCCGAGTTTCAGGTAGCCATCCGAGAACTTACGCAGGTCGATGACACCCATGGTTATCATACTGGCCTTGCCGTCAGTCACTTTCAGCAATCCATAGCCCATCAGGTTTGTGCCGGGGTCAATTCCCAATATGATCTTTTCCATCCTATATAAATAATCCTCCGATTTGATAGACAAGTGCGCTCATGATCCATGCCACGATGGTAGTATAGAGGGCGGCGAAGGTAGCCCAGCGCCACGAGCCTGTCTCATTCTTGATGGCTGCAATGGTCGCGATGCAGGGGAAGTAAAGTAAAATAAATATAAGGTACGCGAAGGCGGCGAGTGGGGTGATGCCGTCATTGAGCATCAACTGTCGCAGGTGCGTATATTTCTCGTTGTCATCAGAGAACTCCTCATCGTCGCCGAATGAGTCATCACCACTATAGAGCACACCGATGGTGGAGGCCACAATCTCTTTGGCACCCACGCCTGCCAGCAACGACACATCGAGTTTCCAGTTGAAACCCTGTGGGGTAAAAATAGGCTCGATGGTCTTACCCATTCGTCCGATATAACTCTGTTCCTGTTGTTGCTCACGGCTAAGGCTCTCATTGTGTGGGAAGTAGCCGAGTGCCCAGACGATGATGGATGCCACTAGAATGATACCTCCCATCTTCTTCAGGTATTCCTTGCCCTTCTCCCACGTATGTCGGGCAATCGCCTTAGCGGTGGGCCAACGGTAGGGGGGCAGTTCCATCACAAACGGTGTGTCCTCTCCCTTGATGACCAAAGAAGAAAAAATCTTACTGACGACTACAGCCATCGCGATACCGATGGCATAGAGCGACAACATCACCCAGGAACGGTATGTGAGTGAGAAGAACGTTCCTGTAATCATGATGTAGATGGGCAGTCTGGCCGAACAACTCATGAACGGTAGGACCATCATCGTGATGATTCTGGACCGTCGACTCTCAATGGTTCTTGTGGCCATCACGGCAGGTACATTACAACCGAAACCCATGATCAGAGGAATAAACGACTTACCGTGTAGTCCCATCTTGTGCATCAGTTTGTCCATGATAAAAGCGGCACGGGCCATATAGCCAGAGTCTTCCATCAGTGAGATGAAGAAGTATAGGATCAGGATCTGAGGCAGGAACACGATGACAGAACCAACGCCGCCGATGACACCATCCACGAGCATGGCCTTCAGCGGTCCGTCAGGCATTGTCACGGTGAGTTTCTCACCTAACCACGCCACCAGTTCTTCTATCCAGTCCATTGGATATTGACCTAGTGAAAAAGTGGTCTCAAACATCACATAGAGCAACAGGAAGAAGATGGGGAAACCGAAATACTTGTGCGATAACACCCCGTCGATGAGGTGGGTTGTTTTGTAGGTATCTTCCTTTGTGCCAGTCTTATAGCCTGCTTCGGTCAAGGCTCCGTTGATGAAACCGTACTTAGCATCCATGATGGCAGTTTCAGAATCGTCGCCAGTCTCTTCCTTCACGCGAGCAGAGGCCTTGTCACGGGCATTTGTCAGATTGCGGAAATCCTGCATACGTTGTTCTCCGGCCATGTGCTTACCTAAGTAGTCGAGCACCTGACTGTCGTGCTCCAAGAGTTTCAAAGCGAGGTATCGGGTAGAGTAGTGCTGGGTGATATGCTCGTCAGCCTTCAGGTATTTCTGGATATGGGCGATACCATCCTCTATCTCGTGGCCGTAATTGATGTGGAAGTGACGGGAGGCCTTGTTGGTGCCTTCATACACCTGAATGACGGTACGGAACAACTCTTTCACACCCATTCCGTTCTTAAAGGAGGTCGGCACCATCGGCATACCGAACAAGTTACTCAACGTGTCGATCTCCACAGAGTCGCCCCGTCGCTCAAACTCATCATACATATTCAGGGCGCAGACCATACGCATGTTCATGTCCACGAGTTGGGTGGTCAGGTAGAGGTTGCGCTCTAAATTAGAGGCGTCAATAACGTTGATCACGACATCAGGCATCTTCTCTGTCAGATGTTCCCTGACATAGAGTTCCTCTGGCGAATAGCAACTTAACGAATAAGTACCGGGCAAGTCGGTCAGATTGAACTCATAGCCGAAGAACGAGGCATGTGCCTCGGTAGCATCAACGGTCACACCGCTATAGTTACCCACATGTCCGTGGGCACCTGAAGCGAAGTTAAACAACGAGGTCTTGCCGCAATTGGGATTACCCACAAGCGCTACATTAATGGTACGACGCTCCTTCATGGCTTCGTGGTGGATGTAGTCTTCCTCGTGGATATGGTCGTTGTCGTCAATGACGAACTGGGTGGCCTCGATAGGGGTATCGGCAGACACTACTTCTATCATCTCTGCCTCGTGATGCCTCAGACTCACCTCGTAGCCCATCAGTTTGTATTTCACGGGATCTTGCAGGGGCGCATTCAGCAGCACCTCCACCTCCTTACCCTTGATGAAGCCCATCTCGATGATACGCTTGCGGAAGCCGCCGTGGCCTAGCACCTTGACAATAATTCCTTTCTCGCCTGTCTTTAACTCCGATAGTTTCATATCCTTTGCTGATTATGCTGCAAAGGTACATAAAATAAACTTGCAACCGAGTTGCATTCAGTCGCAAGTCTATTAAAATACCTACAAATGGGGATACTTTATCAGGTTTTGCTGTTGTCTAATCGAAATTACCTCCATAAATTAAGCCGTAATACGGATCGTTCTTCGAGAAGTTACCGTTGATGTTCGGGTCTCGGTTAGGCTGCCAGGTGCGTACCTTGATGATGGGCTGGTCCATATCGTTCAGGTCGACCATCAGGAACAGGTAGCCCGTATCACCGTAAGTCGAGGAATAGTAGTCCTGATGGATCAGGATACCATAGGTCTGTCCGCCCTTACCCATCTTCTTTACCTCATTGTCAGTGAAGCGGATATTAATGAACTGATTGCTCTTGAAACTGCGCTCCAGGTTCTTGATATAGGTATTCTTGTCCAGACGGGTGTACTTCACCAGTTGGTTGTCGATATACTTTCCGTTCTCCATGCTCTTCTTGGCCTGCTTGGTCATGTGACCCACGATGATAATGGCATCGTCGTCGAAGATGCTTTGGATATAATCGAGGCGCTTCAGGGCGAAGGCTGTCTTGTAGTTCTCCAGGAAGGTGGCGATGACCATGCGCACGCTGTCGTTCCAGGCGGCAGCATCGCGGTTAAAGATATCATCGCGCGCAGCCTTGTCCAGTCCGAAGGCCACCGACTCAATCAGATTGTCCTTATTAAACGTAAAGGTGACATCCTCGATGAGGGCGCGGTTGTTGTTCTTGAAGGTGAAACGCATGGGTACGCTACGGCAGATGATACGGTCGTTCAACTGATAGAAGTTCAGTTGGGGGTTGCCTAAGACCGTCGCATTGCCATAATGCAACAGTTTGTCGAACATCTCATAGCCATCAGGTGTAAACAGGTTGGACACCGAAGAATAATTCTTTGTCTTGATGGCAGTGACGATATTGTCGACCAACTTCGTATACTCCTTTGGTTCCTCCACAGCGACGGCATGAGTGGCTGTGCCTGCACTGGCCACAGAGGCTTGATAGACTGCCATAGCCCTCTTCTGATCAGCCCGTTTGCCTGCGGAGACGGTCACGTCCGACTCCCTGTAGGGGATCCTCTTGAATATCTGCATCAACTGCTTCAATTCCGGAACCTGCTGCATCTGACTTTCGAACGCATACTCATATTGTATTTTTATTTTCTCCGTATCAGCGCCAGGACGCATCTCTATCTGAGAGACGCCGTTATTGACGGAGTACAGGTTACTGTAGTTCATGCCATCCCAATAGCAGAAATCGAGGTTGGTCACAGGCTTGCCCTGATAGGTGAACAGCAGACTGATTTCCTGATCTTCTATTTTCGTTACCTCAGCCTTCAACTGACTGAGAATACTGCGTATCTGTTCAGGGATCCACGAGGCCAGCAGGTGCATCTCCCCATCGGCCACATACCTGATCTCCTGTGGATGCTGCATACTCATTAGCAGGCACGATGCCCAATAATAATAGCGTAGCGCATCAGCGATACGATAGACTTTTTCCGCCTCCTTGGCACCACGCATATAGTCAAATATCAGTTCCTCACGGGCCTTGAACACACGCTCTATCTCACTCTTCTTGATGTAGCGAACCACGTAGGCTTTGGGAGCCGGGGTGACAATGATGCTCTGGGTGTTCTTCAGTGTTCCGGCAGTGTAGGTCTTGACCACAGACTCTACCACCGATGTAGCGTCGATGCCCTCAGCGGTGTTCACCTGTTGCTCGTTGATCTCGATGTCGCTGCTCACCTGCACCGATATCTTACTCATCAGGTTGGCCATCGCCTCCTTGTCGGCATTGGCCTCTGTCTCGCCATAACCTTCACCATAGAGGTAGGTGTTACGGTCAGACTTGATGCGGTTCACTTCTTCCATCTCATCCTGCGCCATAGCCCATACAGGCCACAGACAGGCTATCAATAAAACCCATTTCTTCATATCTTTTGTTGCCTTAGTTCCTTTTGCTCTTAAATTTTATTGTGCAAAGGTACATATTATATCTGAAACCCCAAAAGAATTTGGTTTTTTTTTATTTTTTCACCTTTTTACCGTTTTGTATATAGATGCCCTTCCTTTGGGGCTCGCCCTGCATCTTGTAACCCTCGATGGTAAACCAGTCACCCTCGAACTCATCATTCTCAACGTTCTTGATTCCTGTAATATCCTCATTGGGCTGGGCGGTAATGCGGATGTTCCTGGGCCTTGCGCCGTGGTTGTCGCCGTGAGTGGTGTAGACCTCGAAGGGACGTAATTCGCGGAATTCGCGTGCAAAGACGCTGCCCTCGGGATAACTGTCACGAGTCTGGCCCACATTGATGGCATAGGTGTATTCGTTCACAGGTATATACTGGAAGGTGGGCACCATGATGATGAGGTCGCGGACGACCATCATCTCCTCCACAGACGGTGTGGCAGGCACGGTGGTGTTCTCTGCAGTGAAGGTGACCTGTCCGTTGAGGTTGTACTCGTAAGGATAGACCTCCGTGTCGTTCGGCATGGAGATGACGTACGGTGTGTTGGCCTCCAGCACCGTTGCCCTGCGGAGACCCTCTGCCGAGTAGCCGCGCAACCAGAAGTGCTTCGTGCCGTTTGCACCGAATGGTGTGATCAGTCCCTGTGTCGCATGAGTGATGGTCTGCACGGTGAAGGGTAGGGCAATGCTCTCCCAACCGCGACTGATGCCAACCTCCGTCCGCTGCCTGAAGTTACGGGTGTAACTGATCTTCTCGGCTCTGAACGATTGTGGACTGTACCAGTTGTTGTTGCCTGAGGTGGCATCCGCCAACACGATCTCCTTTGCCACGCCATTCACCACGACGTTCTTGAAACCCTGTGGCGCCAGTGAATCTGCCTCCACATAGATCAGCAAGTTCGGATTATTGATGCCTCGCAACATATCAGTTGTCAACGGAGTCGTGTTCTTCCATACAATGGCAGCAATCGTCTGTGCAGCCGCCTCACGACCACCTTCCACCTCTACAAAGGCTTCATCAAGTGTTGCCTCTCCGCTCACCCAAGCCGTCAGTCCGTCGAAAGTGGCAAAACTTTGATTCTCATTTTCCTGATAATATAATTCCTTTATCTCCGATGAAGACATGACTCTGTTATATATCCTTACATCATCCAAAACACCAAGTAATGGATAGGCCCACATATCAGGGACACCTGCATAATAATGCATACCCAGTGTCAATGGTTCAGTATTCATATATACAAAAGGATTTGAAAGTGTTCTCTCATCCATCAGTACACCGTCAAGATAGTATTTGGCTTGGTCTCCTTCCACAGTACCAGTTATCATGTGCCAGACACCCACCTGCGGGTTGCCCTCTATATATGCGTCGTTGATGCCGCCATACTCATTGGTTGCTCCCACACTTTTTACACATAGGCGATAGGCTCCGTCTTCAATATCCCGGCCTTTGTTGATAAGATAGCCGTAACTATAATCCTCAGCATCGGAATAGACCCATGCACTCAGGGTGAATTTGTTTAGATGTAGTATCTCTTTGTCAGGAACGGATATGTAGTTGAACGGCTCTCCAAAGAAGCGATAAGCCCCATTGGGATTTCCGTGCCTGTCGGTAACGAGTTCCACATGACCGATTACCTCACCATTGTTCCCGTGTCCGCTCTCGTCGTTGGCATTGCCATTGAAGGGGTAGTAAGCCACAAGACTGTTGTCGATGTCTGGGTCGACATAGGGATCAGGTTCTTGCGTGTTGTTGTAGTTCTCTATTTCGTGACGTAACTCATTCAGTTTATGGGCTATCACGTCGATATACTTCTCACATTCATCAAACTCAGGCTTTGTCTTTGATTCTTCCGTTTGGACACTCACATCCACGATGGCAGCCTTGATGGAATTAATGTCCTGCCAGAGGGTGGAAGCCCTCTCCGGATCTTTGCTCTCCAACAATGACTCGCACACACTTGTCTCCATTTCAAGTTGTGCAATCATGTCGAACAACATTTTCCTGAGGCTCTCCATGGCAGCCTTGTCCGTGAAGTAACCCGGATTGGCTGTGCCGCCATCCACGTGGGCATAGGCTGGATCCACACGGTTCTCATCGTAGCGTGTGCCTTCCCAGCCAACGAGTGCATTACAGTCCGTAAACATGTCGCTGCCATCAGTCACGTGGGCTGTGCTCCATTCCTCACCAACGAAGATCGTCTCTAATTCAGAACAACTGAAGAACATGCCGTTCATGTGGGTTGCCTTCGCTGTGTTGAAATTGGTCAGATCGAGTTCTCTCAGCGATGAGCAGTTGGCAAACATGGCGTAGAAGGTTTCCACATTCGAGGTGTTGAAGCCGCTGATATCGAGGTTTGCCAGACTCTCACAGCCAATGAACATATATCCCATATCCGTGACGTTGTCGGTCTTGAGATTATTAATGCCTGAGATGGAAGTGAGGTTGATGCATCCGAAGAACCAGAATGCCGTGCTGGTGAGTGTAGAGCAGTTGGCAAAGGAGTCATCAAACACGACGGTCTTAATGTTGTCACGATAGTCATACCAGTCAGGCGTGATGAGGTCTTTGATTTCATCGTTCTCGTAGGTATACGTGGTCGGCTTGACATCCATGCCATTCCGCTCAGCCTTCTTTTCATCGTAGTAGAACGTCAGTATGGTGCTGCTGTCGCCCAGCACAGCATAAGGTTCCGGCTGGGCATTAACGCAAAAAGCCATACAAATCATTGCAAAAATGGTAAATATTCTTTTCATACGTTTTTTTGTTTGTCATTAAAGAAAAGAAGGGCCGACATCGACAAAGATGCCGACCCTTACAGTATGTTTATGTAGGGCTTTTAGCGCTTGCGCGAGAGTGTCGGATCGGGATTGTCGCCCTCGTCTGGCTCACGCTGGGTGTTCTCCTCATTGCCACGGTACTGCTGTACGAGGACATCGCCCTGCTTCGGACTCTGGGATCCGGCAATGATGATGACCAAAGAGAGGCGCTCACGTTCGGGGTTGGGGTTCTCGGTGACAGTTACTCTTACCTCACCATTACCGACGCCCTCAGTGGGCTCTACCCTCAGCCATGACTGGGCTGAAGAGGGGACATAGGCACGCCAAGAAGCATTACTGGTCACTTGGAACATCTGTGAACCACCTTCTGCCTGGAAGTAGGGCAACTCATTGGGAGAGACGGACAGTTCGATATTCGTCTTTCCTTTTTGGTTCACCACAACCTCGGTGCTGTTGCTGCCATACTTGATGGTCAGCGTGGCGGAACGGTCGGCATCGCTCTGGATCTCATCAACAGAGAGGTCGATGGCTTCAGCACCGTTACCACCGGAGGTCTTGTCCAGGTGCAGCCAGTTGACGCCTGATGGCATCTGGATGCTCCAACTGGTGTTACTGGTGATGGTGAGCAGTTGCGACTCAGTGGGGACGGCATCGAAGTTGAACGTGCCTTTAGATACGTTCATGGCGGGATCGCCACTGGTCTGGCGGATGGCAATCTTCTGTTTCAGACCACCGTCAGAGGTCAGCGTGATGGATGCTGTACGCTCACTCGTGGAGGTGTTCTCATCGGCCGTGATGACCAGTGTTCCCTGACCACTGCCCTTCAGGGGCTGTACGGTGAGTTTGCCATCGAAGGTGCCCTGTTCGTATTCCACCGTCCAACCGCAGTCGGCGTTGATGGCTACGCTCTTGTCTGTTTCATTGCCTCGGAACTCAATGCTTCCGCCTTCCACAATCAGTATTTCCTTGGCGGGCTTGGCCTCGGTCTCTTCATCTGACTTACAGCCTGTAAATCCTGCCACGAGGGGCAGTGCGGCCAGTATGGCTATGATATTTCTTGTTTTCATATCGTTTCGTCTTTATATATTATATATAATAAGGTGTAGATTAGAAATTGAAGATGGCGCCGATGGTCATCATGAAGCCTCCGGCAGTGATGTCGCTGTTGTCGACAAGTCGCTCGAAGTTAGAGTCCTTGCTCATGCCAATAGAGAAGGCTGGGGTAGCAAAGAGATACAGGTTCTGTATGGGAGCATACAGCAGTTTGGCTCCGATGCTGATACAGTTGGCTGTGGAACCGTCGCCATAGGTGTTGGTACCGTCAGTCACTGTACCTGAGAGGCGTTCCATCTCATAGCCCAACTGTGGGGTGATGCCCAGATGGGTGTCCAACTCCATCTGATAACCCAGTTTGAAGGCCAAGGTGGAGCGCTTATAGTTCATCGTACTCAGATAGGTGTCGTTGCCATCGGTGGAATACCAGGGTATGTCGCTGGAATTGCTCAGGCCGAAGGTGTAACTGACCTCCAGGTCAATGTTATTATAGACGGCACCTGCGAGTGCTGTGATGCCACCCATCTGACGGATGCTGTAGCCTGCACCGAAATAGAAGGCATTGGGCTTGATGTACTTCACACGGTCGAGGGTGATGGTGTCACGGGTGGTCTCGTTATGGTTCACGGTATATTCCACGTTCTTGGACACATAGCCCTTACGGGAGAGTGCCAACTGATAGGTACCGATGGGCAGGGTGTGCGCCTCGCTCAGGTCGATGGGCGTAGAGCCGTTGCTGATGGCACTGACGTCACGTGGACGAGTATAGAGTGACAGGATACCGGTGTGGGGTGACGGGGGAGCGGCCTTGATGTTGTTGTCCCTTTGTGCCACCACGGTGAAGGATGTCTTCTCAGGATCGCAGTCCACCTTACGGGTCTCCACCACGTAGGTACCTTCACGCAACTGGGTCTGCCAGTAGCCTGTTCCCACATTACGACCCTCAAACCAGATGTCGGCCTGGTTCTCTACGGTCACGTTCACATTACCGAAGTGGTCAGACATATCGCGCATGTTCACATTCACGAACATGGTCTTGTTGTCTTCCTCTGAGGTGGTCAGCACAACCTCCTCCTGACCCTCGTAACGGTCCTTGATGGCACGGATGGTATGCTTACCGTAGTTCAGGTACTTGTTGTAAAGAGGCGCCTCGCCACAGTTCTCACCATCGATATAGACGTTGGCCTTGGCCACCTGTGTGGTGATGGTAGCATAGCGACCTGTACCGATGTCGATGAGCATCTCGTAGGTACGGGCACCCTCAATGGGGATGGGGTAGAAGAAGTCACGCAGCACACCGAAGGTCTGGTGGCGGATGATGAGTTTCTGGGCGCGACGTGGCACATAGAGCCATATCTCGCCGGCATGCTCCTCAGTGGCTACTATACCCAGCGAACCACCGTCGAAGGTAAAGCCGCGCTCGGGCGTCACAATCTTAATCAAGGCTGCTGTCTCACCATTCTGGTCTTGTTTAGAGGTACCATGTGTGTTGGCTGTCAGGTCGGTCTCCAGCAACTTGAAGTCCACAACTTTCAGTCCTTGTGCCACCACACCTGTGGTGAAGGCCAGACTGACTGCAATCGATAAAAGAAATCTTTTCATCTTATAGTTATATTTTTAGTTAATTTATATCATTTTGGTGCAAAGATACGAAAAAATTCTAAAGAAAAGCATTTTTGCGCGTTTTTTTTTGTCTTATCTATAAAAAAAGTATATCTTTGCGATAAACTAACGGAAAAAAGTGATGAAAAGTAAGAAAATGAGAATAATGATGGTCTTGTTGATGACAGCATTCCTGATGCCGGCATCCTGGGCACAGTCCACCGTGACGAAAGAGGCCAAGAAACAGGCCAAGGCCTTCAAGAAGGAGGGTTGGACTGTCAATAAGGGCGACAAGACGCTGGAAGAGCAAGTGGCAGATTTCCTGTATTATACAAATCATACGGGCTATATCGTGGAGTCTGCCACGCAGAAGTCGAAGACCTATCACTCGGGCCTTACCAGTGCGAGTGCCAGAGCCAATGGGGCTATTGTAAGACGTATGAATACCCTTATCGCCTCAGTAACAACGGTCTCTCAAACAAATCTGCAGGGTGGTGACGGTGAAACGGAGAGCAAAGTCGCCTTGGAAGGCCGCATCAAGAGTTTATCCCTGGAGACCCTGAAGAGCGTGTTTCCTGTACTGGTCATGTCACGAGAATTGCCTGACGGTACTTGCGAGGTGCAAGTCCATCAGGCAATTGCCATACCTGAAGAATTGAAAGGCAGTGGGGATTAACCCTCTGCTTCTGTCTCAAAGTAGTTTTCCAGTTCTGTCTTGGCACTACCCGACTCGTTGGGCAGGTCACGGATGATGCGGCCTTTCTCCAACAGGGCGATGCGGGAGGAGATGTCGATCGTGTGGGCCAGGTTATGACTGGAGATGAGCAGCGTGGCCTGATTATCCTTGGCATAGGCTGTCAGCACGTGCTTCAACACATTCTGCGATGACGGGTCAAGGAAATTAAAGGGCTCGTCCAAGATAACCAGTTTGGGGGTCATAAACAGGGCGGCGATGATACCCACCTTCTGCTTGTTTCCTGCCGAGAGGTTACGGATGAGTTTCTTCTGCCCGAAGATCTCGTCACTGGCCAGTCGCTCGTAGGGCTTCAGGCGTTCCTCCACCTCTTCCTGAGAGATGTTATTCACTTTGCCGAGAAAGGCAAAATATTCCTCCGGTGTCAGAAAGTCGATGAGGAAGCCTTCATCCACGTAAGCGCCAGTCTGGTCTTTCCACTCCTCACTCTCTGCGGGGTTGATGCCATCGAGGGTCACCGTCCCCTCGTCGGGCTTGAGCAGGTCGAGGATCATGCGGAAGAGCGTAGTCTTTCCAGCGCCGTTATTACCCACAAGACCGAGAATATCCCCATCATTAATCGTAAACTCAGGGATATCGCAGGCCACCGTCTTGCCAAATGCCTTTTTTAAATTGCTTATTGTAATCATCTATAAACTATAAACATTAAACTATAAACAATAACTATACAATGCCTTTCCCGTGGCAGTTCTTGAACTTCTTGCCTGAGCCGCAAGGACAAGGATCATTACGTCCCGGCAGTTTGTCCTTGATGATTGGGGTCCTGGGTTGCTGGGCACGGGTGTCGCTGCGGGCAGCAGCGGCCTGCCCGGGATCCGTGAGTTGCTCCTCACCGATATTCTGCTTACTCTCCGTATACTGCTGGCGCTGGGTGCGTTGCTCAGGGGCTGCCTCCTGCACCTGTTGCACCTCAGGTATCTGGGCACGGGTGAGGATAGAGGTGATACGGTTGTACATCTCGTTGATCATCGTATCCCACACCTTGGCACTCTCGAGTTTGAAGATGAGCAAGGGGTCTTTCTGCTCGTACGAGGCATTCTGTACAGAGTGCTTCAGTTCATCGAGTTGGCGCAGGTTCTCCTTCCAGGCATCATCGATGATGTGCAAGAGGATGGCCTTCTCGAACTCCTTCACCACCGACTTCGACTCGGTCTCGTAGGCTTCCTTTAGGTTACAGGGGATATTGAACATCCTACGACCGTCAGTCAGGGGTACCATGATACGCTCGTACATGTGTCCCTGGTTCTCATAGACGTTCTTGATGATGGGCTGGGCGATGCTCTGTACCTTCTCCATCCTGCGGTTGAAGTTACCGATGGCAGCTTGAAATGCATTCTCTGTCAGCACCTCACGTGGCTGGTTGATGAACTCATCGCTGGTAAAGGGCACCTCCATCGAGAGGATGTGCAGGAACTCTTCCTTACAACCCTGATAGTCGTTGTTCTCAATGATGTTCACGACACGGTCCCAGATGATATTCGCGATATCCATGCCGATACGTTCTCCCATGAGGGCGTGACGACGCTTCTCATAGATGACGGTACGCTGCTTGTTCATCACGTCATCGTACTCGATAAGTCGCTTACGGATACCGAAGTTGTTTTCCTCCACTTTCTTCTGGGCGCGCTCAATGCTCTTCGAGATCATCGGACTCTCAATCATCTCTCCGTCCTTGAAGCCTAAGCGGTCCATCACTGAGGCGATACGCTCAGAGGCGAACAGACGCATCAGTTTGTCTTCGAGGGAGACATAGAACACGGAACTTCCCGGGTCTCCCTGACGACCGGCACGACCTCTCAACTGTCTGTCCACACGACGGCTCTCATGTCTTTCTGTACCGATGATGGCGAGACCGCCTGCAGCCTTCACCTCTGGCGAGAGTTTGATATCGGTACCACGACCGGCCATGTTGGTGGCGATGGTCACAGCACCCTTGCCAT
>JAGCRH010000002.1 GCA_017964785.1 Prevotella sp. | reverse complement strand
TCATTGAAATCGTAGCCCAACTTCAAATAGCCGCCGTACTGCTCGAAGCCCATGCGAGGACGGTGGTTGTCCGTACGGTTATACTGTGCCGAAACGGTACTGCTGAACTTGCCGCTGCGTACTTGGTTTGAGGCTTCCGTCTGGATGGTGCCATAACTACCTGCACCGAGTTGAATGTTGGTGTTCACACCATCCTGCTTGGACTGGCGGGTGACAATGTTCATCACGCCACCCATAGCATTACTTCCGTATAGCACCGATGCAGGGCCTCTCAACACTTCCACACGCTCGGCCATCAACGTCTGATAACTGTCAGCGATGGGATGGCCATAGATGCCCTGATACTGTGGATGTCCGTCGATGAGCACGAGCAACTGTCCTGCCCCACCCGTGATGCCTCGCAGGTTGATGCCGCCTGCAGCACCCGTCGATACGCCATACCCCATCATCGCACGGCTCGTGATGAATAGTCCCGGCACCTCGCGCATTACCGTTGGCAATACGCTTGGCTGGTGTTCTGCCGTCAGCGTTGTACGATCCACAATCGTCACCGTCATCGGCAGGTGGCGCACATCGGTAGCATTGCGCGTTCCCGTCACAACGACCTCGCCGATTTCCAGAGAGTCAGCAACATTGTCTGCATACATTTGTCCTGATGGAACAGCCGTCATCATCATTGTCAGTATGGCGGCAAGAGTCTTTATCTTTTCCATTTTCTCGTTGTTTAGTTTGTATTTATTATTTTCCGAGTGCAAAGTTACATATTTTTATTGAGAATTAAGGCTTTTTGGGCAGAAATGTTTTTATCTCTCGTTCAAAGATGCCCTTTTCAACAATCCGATAGTGCGGGCGATATGCCTCACGGTATTCTGGGGAATGGCTGATGGCATATTTCCCAACAGTGAGGATGCTGTCAATAAACGCACGGTCTTGCTGGTAGTTTGCGAGGCCAAGTTCCATCTGGTCAATCGTGCCAATAATCTTATGCCATTGGTCGCGCCAAGACTCAACAGAAGGGCGCTTCTCTGAATTGGCACTACGGATAAAGGCATCAAGTAGCATGTCATCCGTTATCAGATTCTCTTTGATGGCTCTGATGCTGACACGAATGTACTGACCATTAATACCACACGACTCATAGTACCAAGGCATCAGGTCATCAAGACTGGTTGTTTGCAACTCCTCGTCAAGATAAGCCTTCACCATCTGCCTGTCAGAAACTAAATGCTCCGCTCCCATATAGTCCTGAAAACACGACTTGTAGATGTCGAGCAGTCGGGACTCTGGATAAGTCGCCATCTGTCTGCTGACGAAACCATGTATATCCTGTGCAGGAAGCATATAGGGAAACAGCATGGCACAAAAGAATAGTATTACTTTCATTTTTTTCTTAATTCTTGGGCAAAAATACGAAAAAACGAACAAAATTGATTACCTTTGCCGATAGATTTAATATGTTTTGTGAAATGACAGACATCGCGAGCGGGCGGTAGGGACCATATATTTTTTTCGCTTTTCCGCAATGTATTTAATAAATAATGTGTAACTTTGCAACAGAATGAATGAAATCATAACTTTAACATTATTTTAGACTAATTTCTGAAAGGAATCCGATACTTTGGGTACTAATTGGTTGAACAAACTCTTGAATAGATGAAAGAAATTGAATTAGAATTTACCAAACTGGTCCGAGAATACCGTAAGACAATATATACGGTATGCTACTTCTTCTCGAACAACCCCCAAGACGTGGATGACCTTTTCCAGGAAGTGTTGGTCAACCTCTGGAAGAGTTTTCCGAAGTTCCGTGGCGACAGCAGTCCCAAGACGTGGATATGGCGCGTCAGTCTGAACACCTGCTGCAACATGGAACGAGGAAAGAAACGGAATGTACCAACCGTTCCGCTGGTCATTGACAAGGAGGTGATGAGTGATTCCGATGAAGGTGGTAAGCAAATCAAGATGCTGTACGACAGGATCAACCGCCTTGAATTGTTTGACCGCGCTATCATTCTTCTGTGGCTGGAAAGTATGAGGTATGATGAGATTGCCGCCATCGTGGGTCTTACGCCTGCTGCTGTCACCAGTCGTCTGTTCCGCATCAAGGAACAACTCAAATCAATGTCTCACTAAATTAAAAATGTAAAAGTTATGAACGAGAATATTTTAGAACTCCATGAGTTGGATGAATTGAAGGCCGCCTATAACCAGATGGATGAGCGTCTGGAAGGTCAGGAGATTGTGTCGGACGAGCAACTCCGTGTGGTGATGGGTCGTAGGATGGATTTCATCAGAAAGGATGCCAAGCAACTGGTGGTGATGATGAATCTGGTGTTGTTGCCGTTGATAGCATTCGTAGAGTATTACAATGGCCAACTGCACTTGCTGGGCGGCATCGTGCTCGCCGTGGATTGGATCGTGACAATGCTCTTCGGACTGTATCTGATGAGACTGGCAAGTACTGACGCGTATTCTACATCGGACGTGAAGACGCTGTGTGAGAAGAATGCGCTCTACCAGAAGTTGACGAAGTGGTTCGTGCCGATCATCATCATGTTTATCCCTGTGTATTTCTTTGTGAATTATATGGCAGAGGGCCGATGGGGCGTGGGAACCATCCTGTTCTGTCTGTTGACCATTCCTTTGGTGATAGGTTATTTCGCAGGTAAGTCGTACCGCAGCAGCATCATCAAGAGGGAGCACAACGGCATCGATATGGATCCGGCAACGGGCGGACCTGTCAGGATTGGGAAGAAGCACAAGGGTGTGTTTATCGTGCTGATATGCGCGTATAGTATTCTGACATTACTTGGTAACATCCCCGTTCTCTTCGGGTTTGCCTATCTCGAAAATATGACAGACTTGCTGGTCTATCTGTACCATGCTGCAGACGTTGCCGTCGCATTTGTCCTGATACTGGCGCTGCTCCACGTGATCGATGTCGTGAGGATTCCCCAGAGACTATTTTATGTCATCCTCGCCATCGTGGTGCTCATGGCAGTGGGCGTGGTCGTGGCCTCGATGTATCTGAACATTGCTGCATCCGGCAATCCCAACGTGCTGGTAAGAGTCGTCGGTATGTCGTTCCTGGCCTATTATTTCTACAAGAATGCATAGGTGCGAACTATTGAGAACAGCTCGCAAACTATTGTGAATAGAAAAGTTTGGAGGCTTGGGAAATAAGCCTTAACTTTGCAACCGAATTTAAAACCCAACAGATATGAAAAAGTATTTTATGATTGCAGCCCTGATGCTGGCTGTGCTGCCCACAGAGGCACAACAAGTGAAGTATTCCATTGACGGAATCAGTAAGGAAAACGGTAAGACGGTGGTTCTTCGTGACCGTCGCACCAACCAGGTGGTCGACAGCGCAGTTGTCGCTAACGGCAAGTTCTCGATGAAAGGTAATGCAGAGAAGGACGCCTATATGGGGGTGTCAGTCAAAGACGCTATGTGGAGCGTGATGCTCTTTAATGATGGTACGCCCCTGACCATCAACCTGAACGACAGCACGCTGAAAGGCTCGCCCCAGAACGAACGCCTGACACGTTACGACATTGATATCAATGCACCCTACGGCAACCTCATGATGAAGATTCAGAATATGTCAGCAGAGGAGCGCAAAGCCAAGGAACTGGAACTGGCTGGCGGACTGATGATCGCTATGATGAAAATGATGGAAGGCATAGAGAAGGTGTTTAAGGACGAGCGCGAGACGCTGATTCCTGTGGCGTTTTTCAGCGAATACCAGAGTTATTTCGGACAGGAGAAACTCGACAGCGTCCTTGCCACCAAGCCTGCTTGGGCCAGTCATCCCATCGTGAAGAGCCAGTTGGATATTGCTGCCTATCAGAAGAGTCTGGAAGAGAAGAAGCAAGCCTTTGTGGGTCAGCAGTTTATCGACCTGGAAGAGGCTGATCCGGATGGTAAGATGCACAAACTGAGTGAGTATGTCGGCAAGGGCAAATGGGTGCTCGTGGACTTCTGGGCTTCGTGGTGCGGCCCCTGTAAGGCTGAGATGCCGAATGTGGTGGCTGCCTATGAGAAATATCACGACAAAGGCTTTGATATTGTGGGGCTCTCGTTCGACAATAAGAAGGAACCGTGGGTGAAGGACATCGCCGAGTTGAAGATGCCTTGGACGCACCTCTCCGACTTGAAAGGCTGGAAGACGGTAGCCTCAGAAGTCTATGGCGTCAATAGCATCCCTGACAACCTGTTGATTGACCCACAGGGTAAGATTGTGGCTCGTGGGCTTAGGGCGCAAGCATTGCAAGACAAACTGAAGGAAATCTTTGAGTAGTGATAAGTGATAAGTGATGAGTGAAAAGTGAAAAATCCCCGAATTGCTTGGCAGTTCGGGGATTTTTAATTAATTTTGCAGCGAAATATGAGTATACTGAACTTAGATAAAAACCGCAGACGGTTCTCCTTTGAGGTGCTGCCCCCATTGAAGGGGACTGGTACCGACAGACTCTTTGCCGACATCGACAAGTTGAAGGAGTTCGATCCTGCATACATCAATATCACGACTCACCACTCCGAGTTTGTCTACAAGGAACTGGCAAACGGACAGTTTGAGCGGCAACGCATCCGTCGCCGTCCTGGCACCATTGCCATTGCTGCCGCCATCCAGAGCAAGTATCATATCCCCGTACAGCCCCACGTGATTTGCAGTGGTGCCACAGTGGAGGATATCGAGTACGAACTGCTCGACTTGCAGTTTCTGGGCATCAGTGACCTGTTGCTGTTGCGTGGTGACAAGGCGAAGGAGGATAGTCGGTTTGTGCCGACACCTGGCGGACATGCCCATACGACCGACCTGATGGGGCAGGTGAAACGCTTCAACGAGGGTTTCTTTGCCGACGGCACGCCCATCAAGAATCCGGGCCAGCCCTTCGACTATGGTGTGGCCTGCTATCCGGAGAAACATGAGGAGGCGCCCAATCTGGAGATGGATATGGAATACCTGAAACAGAAGCAGGAACTTGGGGCGCAATATGCAGTGACGCAGTTGTTCTTTGACAATGAGAAATACTTCTCCTTCGTGGAGAAGGCCCGAGGGATGGGCATCACCATTCCCATCATCCCAGGCATCAAACCATTTGCCAAACTGACGCAGTTGACGGTGGTGCCGAAGACATTCCATTGTGACATCCCGGAGCCGTTGGCTAAGGAGATTGTGAAATGCAAGAGCGATGAGGATGCCCGTCAGTTGGGCATTGAGTGGACTACGGAGCAGTGTCGCGACCTGTATCAGCATGGGGTGAACAACATCCATTTCTATACAGTCTCTGCTGTGGACAGTGTCTGCGAGGTGGTTAAGCGATTGTTATGAATTGGAGTGAGGTGATAGGGCAGAAGGAGGTGCAGGAGCGCCTGATGCAGATGGTCAGTGAAGACCGCCTGCCGCATGCCCTGATGCTCTGCGGACCACAAGGCATCGGGAAGATGGCGTTGGCAATGGCCTTCGGCTGTCATTTGCTCGGCGATGGCAGGGTTTCATCGAAGGCTATGCTCGACAAGTTAGAGCATCCCGACCTGCACTTCACCTATCCGACCATCAAACTGCCATCGATGTCCACAGACCACAAGCCTGTGAGCGATGATTTTGCAAAAGAGTGGCACGAGTTGATCATGGGAGGGCCGTACTTCACGATGGACGACTGGATGCAGGCAATGGGTGGTGAGAACCAGCAGGCCATCATCACCGCAGGCGAGAGCGACGACCTGGTGCGGAAACTCTCGTTGAAGTCGAGTCAAGGGGGCTATAAGGTCAGCATCGTCTGGTTGCCGGAGCGCATGAATACCGAGTGTGCCAACAAACTATTGAAACTCATCGAGGAACCGCCCCAGCAGACGGTGTTCATCATGGTCTGCGAGGAACCCGACAAACTGTTGGAGACCATCCGCAGTCGGGTACAGCGCATCGATGTGAAGAGAATAGAGGATGCCATCATCGAACAGGCCCTTGTGGAGCGACGGGGTATCAGTGAAGATGCGGCCCATCGTATCGCCAGACTCGCCAACGGCAGTTGGTTGAAGGCGATGGAAGAGTTGCAGGTAGGCTCTGAGAACGAGCAGTTTCTGGATATGTTCATTTCACTGATGCGTCTGGCTTACCAACGAAAGATCAAGGACCTGCGCAAGTGGAGTGAGGTGATGGCTGGCTTCGGACGTGAGAAGCAGAAGCGCTGGCTCACCTATTTCCTTAGGATGATCCGTGAGAACTTCATGTATAACTTCCGGCAGGAGGAGTTGGTCTATATGACGGAGAAGGAAGAGGGATTTGCCCGTAACTTTGCACGATTTGTGAACGAGGCGAATATCCTGCCCATCAGCGACCTTGCCAACAGGGCTATCCGTGACATCGGACAGAATGCCAATGCGAAGATTGTATTTTTCGACTTTACGTTGCAAATGATAGTATTATTGATACAGAAATAAATATGACAGAGAAAACGAAAGAATTGCCCAGTGTGGTAGGCTGTGACAGAGGATTTTGTCATCAGGCCGTAGGGCGACAGGACCGTCAGTTGAATACTTACGACTGGCTGGCCGATGTGCCTGGTAATGCTGAAGATACCGACTTGGTGGAGGTGCAGTTCAAGCATACCCGTAAGGGCTATTATCACAATGTGAACAATCTGCCGTTGAAAAAGGGAGATATTGTGGCGGTAGAAGCCAGTCCCGGACATGATATCGGCGTGGTGACACTGACGGGACGACTGGTGAAACTGCAAATTAAGAAGGCCAACCTGAAATCGGCTGATGACATCAAACGTATCTACCGTATCGCACGGGAGATTGATATGCAGAAGTTCCGTGAGGCCAAGGCCCGTGAGCACTCGACGATGATTGAGAGTCGTATGATTGCCAAAGGACTCGGTCTGCAAATGAAGATTGGCGATGTGGAGTATCAGGGCGATGGCAACAAGGCCATCTTCTACTATATTGCCGACGAGCGTGTGGATTTCCGTCAGTTGATTAAGGATCTGGCTGCCGCCTTCCATGTGCGTATCGAGATGAAGCAGATAGGTGCGCGTCAGGAGGCTGGACGTATCGGCGGTACGGGACCCTGCGGACGGGAACTCTGCTGTGCCACGTGGATGAAGAACTTTTCGAGTGTCAGCACAAATGCAGCCCGCTTCCAGGATATCTCGCTGAATCCCCAGAAACTGGCGGGTATGTGCGCCAAACTGAAATGCTGTCTGAACTATGAGGTGGACGATTATGTGGAAGCCAGCAAGCGTCTGCCCGGCAAGGATGTCGTGCTCCAGACACAGGATGCCGACTATTATCTCTTCAAGAGTGATATCCTGGCTGGTCTCGTGTCCTATTCCACAGACAAGAATATCGCTGCGAGTGTGGAGACCATCACCGCTGTCCGTGCCAAGGAGATCATCGAGATGAACAAGCAAGGCGAAAAGCCGCTCTCGCTTCAAGAAGATGGTCACCAGAAACCTGTCAAGCAGCATGTGGATCTGGCAGGAGGCGATATCAGCCGGTTCGACAAGTCAAAGAAAAAGAAGAAAAAGAAGAAGAAACCATCGGATGCGCCTCAGGACAACCATGCGAAGGAATAACAGTTGGATATGTCTCGGTATCATGCTTGCGGTTGCAATAGGCTTGTCCTCTTGCGACCGTAAGACGATTTATTATCACTATGAGCATGCACCGATTGCGGGTTGGGAGAAGAATGACACACTAAGTTTTGATATTCCTCCCGTCAGTGCAGGCTTATACCGTGAGGAACTGGGACTGCGTATCGATTCCGATTATCCTTTTATGGGACTGAGTCTTGTCATCAAGCAGACCATCCTGCCGTCAGGCTATGTGCATCGTGACACGCTGAACTGCAATCTGGTTGACAAGGACGGTAACCATAAGGGGACGGGCATCAGTTTCTATCAGTATAACTTCCATATCAATACGCTGAGGCTGCAAGAGGGTGACTCATTGCATATCACCGTGAGACATAATATGAAACGGGAGATTATGCCTGGGGTCGCTGATGTTGGTATCCGACTGGACAGACAATAGCCCCTATTATATTAATTAGGAACGCGCGAGGTTTCTGCCTGCATCAATTCTCAGGAAGATGAACAGCAGGATGGTGAAGCCCCAGAGTGAGGAACCGCCGTAACTGAAAAACGGCAGGGGAATACCGATAACAGGTGTCAGACCTAACACCATACCGACATTGATAAACACATGGAATAGGAAGATACTCAGCACAGAATAACCATAGACCCGCCCAAAGCGGTAGGGTTGTCGTTCTGCCAGATGGATGAGTCGCAGGATCAGGAACATAAACAGCAACAGGACTGATGCTGAGCCGATGAACCCTTCTTCCTCACCGACTGTGCAGAAGATAAAGTCAGTATCTTGTTCCGGCACATATTTCAGTTTCGTCTGCGTACCATTCAGAAATCCTTTACCCCAGATGCCGCCTGAGCCAATGGCAATCTGACTCTGATGCACGTTGTAGCCGGCTCCCTTCAAGTCTTCCTCCAAACCAAGAAGCACATTGATACGTACCCGTTGGTGGGGTTCCATCAGATGGTTCAGCACATAGTCGGCTGCATTGAAGAAAATAACTGAACCTAAGGCGAAGAGGGCGATCCACATATAGTTTCTGATTCTGCTGACTACCGCCTGCCAAAGCAGATAGCCTATCAGTAAGGCTGTCACCACCAGTTGTACGAATACCACATCAAACGGGATGACATAGAGCGAGAACAACAGGAATACCAGCGTAATACCGATGGTGGCTAAGAGTATGCGAATGGCATCTTTCTTGTTGTCGCAATAGACAAGGACCATTGCGCCTGAGAAGATGTGTATCAGCAGCAGGACGACGAATTTGCCCACCGAGGTAGGCGTGTATAGAAGCATCGTGTCGGCATAGCGGATGCCCACCACGAAATAGAGTACCATCGCCACACCTGTGAACAGGATACTGCCAGGCATCCCTTCCCGATAGAGCATGAGGAAGAAGGCCAGATAGACGAGGGCGGAACCCGTCTCCCGTTGCAGGACGATAAACAGCATCGGGAACAGGATAATACCCAGTGTGGTGCCGAAATACTTCCACTGGTGGATGTTATAACCATAGATACTCATAAACTTCGCCAGGGCCAAGGCTGTGGCGAATTTCGCAAACTCAGCAGGTTGAAGGCGCAGAGGCCCTAACACCAGCCACGATCGGGAACCCTTGATGGTGTGGGTATTGAAGATGGTCGCAAACAGCAGTACCAGCATCACACCGAAGATGACGTAGGCAAAGGTGTCGTAAAAACGGTCGTCAAGCAACAGGATGACCAGTCCCAGCACAATCGAGGTGCCTATCCAGACAATCTGCATACCAGAACGACTGTCGAGACTGAGAATATCCGTCTCGCCATAGGTGTAACTCGCACCGCAGACGCTCATCCATCCTAAGGCCAGAAGAGCCAGGTAGATGAGGATCGTCCACCAGTCGATGGAACGAAGCACACTGGGTTGTTTATCTGTCTGCCGAGCCATACGCAATTCTCTTGTTTTGGATACCCTGAGCCTTTGCCTCCGACGCAGGCGAGAGTTTTCCATTGATAAACTGTTCCATAATCAGACCTCCGATAGGTACGCCATAGGTAGCACCCCATCCACCGTTCTCCACATAGACGGCAACGGCAATCTTCGGGTTGTCCATCGGAGCGAAACCCATGAATACAGAGTGGTCGTGACCTCGGTTCTGGGCTGTACCCGTCTTTCCGCAGGGCACGAAACTATGTCTCGACAGTTCCTTACAGGTTCCACCCATCGCTGATGAGCGCATACCCTTTACGATATACTCGTAGGCTTCACGATTGGCCTTGGTGAAGTGGCGACGGGTAAAGGTTGTGTCGAGTGCTTCGCCCTGTACTTTCCTCACCACATGAGGCACATAGTAATAGCCTCTGTTGGCGATGGTGGCTCCGAGATTGGCTATTTGGAGGGGGGTAAGCAGCACCTCGCCCTGTCCGATGGCAATGGAGATAACCGTCAAACCGTTCCACGAGCCCTTATAGGCCTTGTCGTAGAACTGGGCATTCGGAATCAGGCCTCGTTTCTCACCAGGCAGGTCAATACCTAACTTATAGCCAAAGCCCATGCTGACCATATAGTCGCGCCAGGTGTTCATGGCATTCTGCACGGAGCCGTACTTGGAGATGTTGGTATTGATCATGTGGTAGAGTCCCCAGCAGAAGAAACCATTGCAGGAGGTACTCAGTGCAGGGACGAGGGGCAGGGGCGCAGCGTGTCCGTGACAACCTACATGTAGACCCTTGAAGTTGAACCCGTGACCACAGGGGTAGGGGGTCGACGGGGTGATAATGCCTTCCGAAAGGAAGGTCAATCCCTGAGAGGTCTTGAAGGTGGAACCGGGAGGGTAGAGTCCCATGATACTACGGTTCAGCAATGGCTTCCACACATCCTGACTCAGGATCTTATGGTTCTTGCTTCGCTCACGACCCACCATCAGTCGAGGGTCGTAGGAGGGAGAGGATACCATACAGAGCACCTCACCCGTAGAAGGCTCGATGGCCACGATACTGCCGATCTTTCCTTCCATCAACCGTTCGCCCAGAGCCTGTAACTCGTAATCGATGCTCAGTGTCAGGTTCTTGCCGGGAATAGGACGCTTGTCGAAGGCCCCGTTCTGGTATCTGCCCTGAATTCGCCCATGGGCATCACGCAACAGGATCTGCATACCCTTCTCGCCACGCAGTTGTTTCTCGTAGGAACGCTCCACACCAAGTTTCCCGATATAGTCGCCAGGCTGGTAGTATTCGTCTTCCTCAATGTCGGCAGGCGACACCTCCGCCACATCGCCTAAGATGTGGGCGCCCATATTATACTGATACTGACGGACGCTGCGCTTCTGGACATAGAAGCCAGGAAAACGGTACATCTTCTCCTGGAAGATGCTGAAATCCTTATCCGACAACTGACTCATAAACAGTTGCTGGGTAAATCTGGAATAGCCGGGATTACGGTTACGATCCTTCATGGTGGCCATACGCCTGTCGAACTCTTCCTTGCTGATGCCCAGAGCCTGACAGAAATCCAAGGTGTCCAGTCGTCCGTTGGCCTCGTTCATCACCACCATAATGTCATACGAGGGCTGGTTATACACCAGCAACTTCCCATTGCGGTCAGATATTACACCCCTTGACGGGAACTCCACTTTCTTCAGGAAGGCATTCGAGTCGGCACTCTTCTTATAGTCGTCGCTGGTAATTTGGAGTGTAAACAGGCGGATAATATAGATGACTACAATCAATGTAGCCACCCCACCAATCACATACTTTCTGTTTCCAAGCGTATAGTCCTTCACTTTGTACGAACACTTTCAATGGCAAGAATCAATATCAAGGTCAGGACGGCACTACTGGCTGCACAGATCAGCCAGTGTACCCAGTTGTAGAAAGTAAAGGCCTCTACGGCAAAGAATGCCAGACAGAAAATGAGGATCAATACTGCACTGAAAGAGGTGAAATTACCCCATCCCAGTACTTTGACAGATACTTCAAGTTCATCAATAGAATCCCGTGGGACAAACAGTTCCAGCAGATAGGGCTGTATGATGGCGATGAGGGTCAAGGAACCAGCCGCCAGTCCTGGCGTGTTCGAGAATACGTCGATGGCCAGTCCCAAAGCAAAACTCCAAAGCAGGATGGCCCATTTTGGCGTGTTGCGGTGGAAGGTGATGACGAAATAGACATATAGTAACGGGATGACCACGCCAAAGAGATGGATATGGTTCAGAATAAGTATCTGAGCCACACATAAGGCGACAAACAGTCCTAACCGTTTTAACAAGTCTAATGACATCTCTAATTACCTTTCATTCTGATAGAGTCGCGTGCTGCTTCCAACAGGTTCACACGCTCTGGTATATGTTTGTCGCTGATGACGACCACATCCCGTAGACAACTGAAATCCGTACTGAGGCGTGTCTGTAACTTATACGACAGACCGTCGTTCGAGTTGAATACCTTCTCAATCTTTCCCACCAGGATGCCTGGGGGGAAGATGGATGAGTAGCCGCTGGTGACGATCCACTCGCCTTTTTTGAAATGTGCGTGACGGGGGATATCTTCCACAAAGGCAATCGTCGGGTCTCCGCCTGTCCAGTGCAGATAACCGAAATAGTCACGGTTGCGGATGGCGCAACTGATACGTGACGACTTGGCGTTCAGGGCTGGGATGACGACGGCATAATGGTCGGACACAAGATAGACCACTCCCACGATACCGTTGCCACAGGCTACGCCCATATCCACCTCTACGCCATCAGCCTTTCCCTTGTTGATGGTGATCAGGTTGTCGGGCCTGTTCACGGTGTTGGAAACGACCTTTGCGGGAATCAGTTTGAACTGATTTAGGAATTGCAACTCATTGCGCTGTGCCACTGTCGTGTCCTTGGTGGCATCAGTATAAAGCCTTCGCAACTGGGCCACCTGTCTTTCCAGATAGAAATTTCGGAGTGTGAGTTCCTCATTGGCTCTTGTCATCGAGAAAAACGAGGTGATGTCACTTTCCACCTCGTAGACCTTGCCTGCTATCACATTGGCTGACGACAACCACACACTTCCTTGATAACTGTTGTACTTAAACAGCATAACACCACTGATTACCTCTAAAAACACGAAGAGGAACCAGTGATGATATTTTTGCAGGAAATCGAGTAGGTTGTGCATCTAACCTTGCTTGATTATCTCATCAGGAATGAGAAGCGGTTTACATTCTTCAAGGCGATACCAGCACCTTTGGCCACACTGTGGAGGGGATCCTCAGGCACGTGGAACGGAATGTTGATCTTCTCTTCCAGACGACGGTCGAGACCACGAAGCAGGGCACCGCCTCCTGAGAGGTAGATACCGTTCTTCACGATGTCGGCATACAGTTCTGGGGGCGTGTTTTCAAGGGCTGAGAGCACGGCGTTCTCAATCTTTGCCACCGTCTTGTCCAGACAGTGTGCTATCTCCTGATAGCATACGGGAACCTCCATCGGGAGGGCTGTGATACGGTTCGGGCCGTGCACGATGAAGTCCTCAGGAGCCTCGTCACCCAGATCGGTGAGGGCAGAACCCACGTTGATCTTGATACGCTCAGCCATACGTTCACTGACCTTCACATTGTGCTGACGACTCATATACTCCTGAATGTCTGCCGTCAGGTCGTCGCCTGCCGTACGGATGGAGTTGTTGCTGACGATACCGCCCAGTGAGATCACTGCAATCTCAGTGGAACCACCGCCGATATCTACAATCATATTTCCCTCAGGTGCCTCTACGTCGATACCGATACCAATGGCTGCAGCCATCGGCTCGAAGATCAGGTAGACATCGCGTCCGTCAGCGTGCTCAGCAGAGTCACGTACGGCACGGAGTTCAACCTCAGTAGAACCGGAAGGAACGCCAATCACCATACGGAGTGAAGGTGAGAACAGGCGTGAGCCTGTGTGTACCATCTTAATCAGGCCGCGCATCATCTGCTCACAGGCAGAGAAGTCGGCAATCACACCGTCGCGCAGCGGACGGATGGTACGGATGTTGTCGTGTGTCTTTTCATACATCATCTTTGCCTTAGAACCTACGGCAATCATTTTGTCGGTACGACGGTCAAGGGCAACAACCGACGGCTCGTCTACCACGATTTTGTCGTCGCTGATGATGATGGTGTTTGCTGTGCCCAGGTCCATTGCAATCTCCTGGACGAAACTAAAAAATCCCATATATACAACTTTATGTTTATTGTAAACAATAATATTATTTTTCGAACCAGCCGTGGATGGCGGTATCGTAATGGCTGCTGACGCCAAAGGCACGGGTGGCAAACATACGGCGCTGCTCCTTGGTGGTCTCGGCACCCTGTTTGTTCAGGATGTCCAGCAGTACGCTGTATTCTGCCTTGCTGGGTACGATCACTACATCGTTGAAGTTCTTGGCACCTGCGCGGATAAGCGAGATACCGCCAATGTCTATCTTCTCGATGATGTCGTCTTCTGATGCTCCGCTGGCAACGGTCTGCTCAAACGGATACAGGTCTACGATGACGAGGTCGATCTCAGGGATCTCGTAACGCTTCATCTGTTCCTTGTCGCCTTCATTGTCACGGCGCCCCAGGATTCCTCCGAACACCTTCGGATGGAGTGTCTTCACACGTCCGCCTAAAATGGAGGGATAGGTTGTCACTTCCTCCACCTTCTGGCACTCATAGCCGAGTGACTCAATAAATTTCTGTGTTCCACCTGTCGACAGGAACTTGACGCCTTCCTCATTCAGTTTTTTGAGCAATTCGTCCAGTCCGTCCTTGTGAAAGACCGATACCAAAGCGGTCTTAATCTTCTTACTGTCAGCCATATTCTTTCTTATAACGTTATAATAAATGCATTTAGGGTGCAAAGATAATAAAAAGTCGCGGATTATATCACATTTCTCTCCAGAAAATTAGATAAATCCGCGATGTAGTTAAGATAGGTCAATTAATAGACCTTCAACCTTAGTTGTATTTCAGAATCTGACCCGGCATCAGACGAATATTCTTCCCGATGTGGTTCAGTTTACAAAGAGCGTCGATGGTCATGCCACGCTTCTTGGCGATAGCCTGTAAGGTCTCACCCTTCTTGACTTTGTGGAAGTGTACTTCTGGTGCGAAGGAAACCTCAGGTGCAGCGATGGCCATTTCCGTGTCATCGTCGTCAGCAGTCTCCAAACGACCTGCGCCAGACGTGCTGGCATTGGCGCCACGCAGACGGGTGGCCTGTGCCGACTCGGCTGCATACTTGCTGCGCTTGAAAGTCCAGAAGTCACCCGTGACATCCTGGTTACGGAAGTCGAACATCAGGGCCGGGTTGAGGGCCACGCCACAGAGACGTGTCTCGAAATGCAGGTGCGAACCGGTACTGCGTCCCGTATTACCGCCAAGGGCGATGGGATCGCCAGCGCGCACTTCCTGGTTCTCTTCCACGAGCCACTTCGATAAGTGTCCGTAATAGGTCTCCAGTCCGTTATAGTGGCGGATGACGATATACTTACCGTAACCCTTGCGGGCACCTTCGTTCTTCACGACACGTACCTTACCGCTGAATGCGGCACGGATGGTGTCACCGATATAGACCTTGATGTCGAGTCCCTTGTGCTGACGTCCCCAGCGGGCCCCGAAGTTCGAGGTGATCACGCGACTGGGTGTCGGCATACAGAAACCGCGCAGGTCGATCGTTGCCTCATCGGGCAACGGGGTGTTGGCACGATAGTGGGTTGAAATGTTGTCGAACTCATCATACAGGTCGGATGCAGGATTGTCGAGCATCTCCTGATAGATCAGTTGGTTGAGCGCAACGGAGTCAACCTGTTTCATTTTCTTGTCTACGGGAGCCTGACGGGCTAAAAGATCCTGTGCCTGCAATGAGGTGGCTGATAGCGACATCACGGCTGTTATAAGTGTAATCTTTATGGTCTTAAACATCATTCTTTTGTTAGAGTTGATCCGCTTTTCACGGAATTACGGTGCAAAGGTAATAAAAATATTCAAAAAACATGCAAGATTGTTGTGTACGTTAACAAAGTTTAGGGTTGTTTTAACACTTAATGTAAGGTGAGCCACTTCAATATGTTACGAAATCACGCCCCAATTGATGTTGGATTTACGCAGTTCACGGAGTCGTTTCCACAAGATTGCATACTTATCCGAATGACATTCAGGATCCTCCTCGATGATGGGTTGGGCAGTGTCTCGGGCCATCTGTACCAACTGTCCGTCACGGGCGATATCGGCTATCTTCAAGTCGAAGGCCATCCCACTCTGTTGCGTACCCTCCAAATCGCCTGGGCCACGCAGTTTTAGGTCTGCTTCGGCAATGCGGAAGCCGTCGTTGGTGTCGCACATGATGTCGATACGCTTACGGGTGTCCTCACTGAGTTTGTAGGGGGTCACGAGGATACAGAAACTCTGATCGGCACCTCGTCCGACACGTCCTCGGAGTTGGTGCAACTGGGACAGTCCGAAGCGCTGGGCTTCGAGGATCACCATCACGGAGGCATTGGGCACGTTGACGCCCACCTCTATCACGGTGGTGGCAACGAGGATTTGCGTTTCTCCGCTCACAAAGCGCTGCATCTCCTCTTCTTTGTCCTTGGGTTTCATCTTGCCGTGTACCTTACTGAGCCGGAACTCGGGAAAGACCTGTTTTAACACTTCGAAGCCGTCTTCGAGGTTCTTCAAGTCGCTCTTCTCGCTCTCTTCAATCAAGGGGAAGACGATATACACCTGTCGTCCTTCGTTGATCTGCTGACGGATCCCGTCGTAGAGCGAGGTCATACGGGCATCGAAGACATGCGTGGTCCTCACGGGTTTACGGCCTGGTGGCAACTCGTCGATCACGCTGACATCGAGGTCACCATAGAGCGTCATCGCCAACGTACGGGGGATGGGCGTTGCCGTCATCACAAGCACGTGGGGCGGATTGGTACTCTTGCTCCAAAGTTTCGCACGCTGGGCCACCCCGAAACGGTGCTGTTCGTCGACTACCACGAACCCCAGACGGGCAAACTGCACGGTGTCCTCTATCACGGCGTGGGTGCCTACGAGTATATGAATAGTACCATCCATCAGACCTTCTAACACTTCCTTGCGTCGCTTGCCCTTCACGATGCCTGTCAACAGCGCCACCCGTATGTCCATATCTTTGAGAAACGCTAGGAGGGTTTGCAGGTGCTGTTCGGCCAAGATTTCCGTAGGTGCCATGATACAGGCCTGATAACCGTTGTCGATGGCAATGAGCATCGACATCAGCGCCACGAGGGTCTTTCCGCTGCCCACATCACCCTGCAACAAGCGGTTCATCTGGCGTCCGCTGCCCGTATCCTTGCGTATCTCACGGATCACCCGTTTCTGGGCACCAGTCAACGGGAAGGGCAGATATTGGCTGTAAAAAGTATTAAACGCCTGGCCGACCACAGAGAATATATAGCCTCTGTATTTTCGTCGTTGGTCACTCGCGTACCTTAATATATTAAGTTGGATGTAGAAGAGTTCTTCGAATTTCAGTCTGACACGCGCCCGTTCCAGGTCTTTTGCATTCTGGGGGTAATGCACGATGCGGAAAGCCTCGTCGCGCCCCATCAGGTGGCGCTCAGCGATGATGAAGTCGGGCAGGGTCTCAGGCAGGGGCGGCAGTTTCTCGATGAGCACTTTCGTCAGTCGTTCGATGGCCCGTGAGTTCAGGCCGCTCTTCTTCATCTTCTCCGTCGTGTTATAGTAGGGTTGGAGGCCCATCGATGTGAGGTCCATCTTCGCAGCATCATCGAGGTCGGGGTGGGTGAAGTTGATACGGTTGTTGAATACAGTGGGTTTGCCAAAGACCAGATACTCCGTACCGATCTTGTAGTTCTGCTTGGCGTATTTGCCGCCATTAAACCAAGTGAGATCTGCGATGGCAGTACCGTCCGTAAAGTGAGCCACCACTCTTTCCTTGCGTGGACCCATCGGAAAAGTCTCAAAACTCAGGATATGTCCCACCACCTGCACAAAGGGCATGTCGCCTGTCAGTTCGTGGATGGTGTAGACCTTCGAACGGTCTACATATTTGTAGGGATAGTATTCCAGCAGATCACCATAAGTCTCGATGCCGAGTTCGTTGCTCAGCATCTTCTTGCGGTTAGGCCCCACGCCTGGCAAGTATTTGATATCTTGGTCTAAGATATTCAAGGGTGTCAGGTGTTGGGGGATGGGTGTTGGATGATGGCTTCTGCGACAACAATGTCGTAGGGTGTGGTAATCTTGATGTTTTCGCGATTACCCTCGACGAGGGTGATGGCGTGGCCATACGACTCTACGACACTGGCATCATCCGTGAATCCGTCGTTATAGGGCTGCCTATTTGCAGCCTTGAGCAACTGGATATCAAAGGTCTGTGGCGTCTGCACGAGCCGGTAGTCGCCTCTGGGGACTGTGACTGAACCTTCTCCTTCCAGATGACGGACGGTTTCTACGACGGGGATGACGGGGATGACGGCCTTGGCTGTACGGGCTGTCTCGTAGCAACGACGGATGACCATGATGCTGGGGAAGGGCCGTACGCCATCATGCACACCTACCACCCCCTGTGCATCGTCGGGTACGAGGGCGAGTCCGTTCTGCACGGAGTGGAAGCGTGTCTGTCCGCCATTCGCCAACAGATACTTCACCTCAAAATGATACTCTTTGCAGAGTTCCTTCCAATAGTCTTGTTGCGCCTCAGGCAGCACGAGGATGATCTGCAAGTCCTTCGAATACGCGTGGAAGCGCTCTATCGTCCGCATCAGCACGGGCTTCCCGCCAATGGGCAGAAACTGCTTGGGGATATCGCTCCCCATCCGCAGTCCCTTTCCCCCTGCCACAATTATTACATAATCACTATTCACTTTTCACTATCCACTATTACGCCATCAGATGCTTAAACCGCATGCCCTCGGCAATCTGGTCGGAGGTCTTCTTGTCCACAAGTTGTGCGAGCAGTTCGTAGGCGTATGGGAAGGCAGCAGCAGGCCCCTCACCCGTAGTTACGTTACCATCCGCCGTAAAGAGGTCGCCCGTATAGGTGGCGCCAGCCTCTTTCAGCACTTTCTCGAAGCCCGGATAGCAGGTAGCCTTCTTGCCGTCGAGGATACCCAACTGCGCCAGTACCACCGCAGGAGCGGCACAGATGGCCGCCACCTTCTTACCGGCAGCAAACTGATCCATCACCACCTTACACACGCCCTCGTGCGCAAACAGGTTGCTGGCCCCAGGCATACCGCCAGGCAGCATGATCAGGTCGGCATCCTCGTAGTCGCTCTGCTCAAACTGGATGTCCGCCTCGATATTCACGCCATGGGCCGACTCCACGAGCGGAAACTCCGTGGTGCTCACTGTTACAACCTCCACACCGCCACGACGCAGCACGTCGATGGGAATCAGCGCCTCGACATCCTCGAAGCCGTCTGCTAAGAATACATAAACTTTTGCCATAATCTTTCTTTTTAGGGTTTCTGACCGCAAAGATACAAAAAAAAACATAATTAGCAATACGTAATTCACATTTTTCACTTTTCACTTTTCAC
>JAGCRH010000029.1 GCA_017964785.1 Prevotella sp. | reverse complement strand
TCTTAGGGGCTGGGGGTATGGGTTTTAATGCGCTGTTGATGTCCATGCAGAATTTTGCCTCCCAGTGTACGGGTCTGGGTATCTCCTTTGGCGCTGTGCCCCGTTTGTCGGAACTACATGAACAGGGAGAAGAAGAAAGGCTAACCTATCATATTAAAGTCATCCGTACGTGGAGCGTCATAGCAGCCATGTTGGGCTTTGTGTTTTGTATTGTGGTTAGTCCGTTGATGAATGACTGGTCCTTCAACTGGGGTAATCATACGCTCCATTTTGCTTTTCTCGGTCTTGCAGTTGCCATGTCGGCAATTACTGGCGGTGAGATGGCTGTATTGAAGGCCAAACGCCGGTTGGGAACCATCGCCAGGATCCAGGTGATTACTGCCGTCTTGGGGGTGTTGTTGACAGTACCTCTATATTATCTGTATGGTCAGCGTGCCGTGGCTCCGGCTATTGTGTTGATTGCCTTTGCCACGATGGTGGTTACTGTCGCCTATTCCTACCGTTCGCAGCGCTTACAGTTGTCGTTCCGTCGAGACTGTTTGGAAGAGGGTCTGGATATGATTAAGTTGGGCGTTGCATTTGTTTTGGCTGCTGCTGTCGGCAGTGGTGCGGAGATGGTTATCCGTTCGTACCTTAATCTGGAAGGCGGACTGGGTGATGTCGGCTTGTATAATGCTGGCTATATGATTGCTATCACCTATGCCGGCATGGTGTTCTCTGCCATGGAGACCGACTATTACCCTCGTCTCTCGGGTGTTGCCGCTGATATTAAAGCCACTAACGAGACAGTAAACAAGCAGATGGAGGTGTCGCTGCTTATTCTGTCGCCTATGCTGATGGCTTTGATGATGCTTTTGCCGGTGCTCATACCTGTATTGTTCAGTAAGGAATTCCTTCCTGTAATCGCTATGGCTCAGGTGGCTGTGCTGGCTATGTATTTCAAAGTGATGACGCTCCCCGTAGCCTATATCACGCTGGCTCGTCGCCGTTCGAAGGCCTACTTTTTCTTAGAGACATCCTACTTCGTTGTGTTGGTCATTGCCGTGGCGATAGGTTTCCGTCTGGCAGGTGTACTTGGTGCGGGTGTAGGCATCGTGGTGGCTCATATCTTTGACTACCTGATGATCAATATCTTTGCGTATTTCCGCTATGCTTACCGTTGTACGTGGGTGTTGATGAACTATGCTGTGGTACAGTTTGCAATTGCCTGTGTGGCCTACTGGGTAACGTGCAATACCGATGGTGTGACGTATTGGATGATAGAAGCCGCACTGACCTTAGTCAGCACGGCTTACTCTGTCACGATCTTGTATCAGAAGACCCATCTGTGGGAGGCACTTACCCGCCGTTTCCGCAGGAACCGTTAGAAGCGGAAGTCGAGTTCCACGTCCACCAGGTTGTAGTTGTGCTTATCGTCTGCGAGGTTGCGGTCGTTCACGTGCGAATACTCCAAATGCATCTCTAAGTTCTTCGTGAAGAAATAGTTCAGACCGCACTCCAACTGGTTCACGGAACTGCTCCATTCCTTCGAGACACGATAACTCTGGTAGCGGGCCTTGGCGTGGAGTTTCGACTTGATGAGAGGTACGATGCCGAACACGTACCAGCCGTCAGCCTTGTCGCCCTTGCTGTAGTCAATCTCACGCACGTTGTTGGCAGCCTTGGCAGCACCCCAGCCCTGCGAGTGGATGTACTCAGCGCGGAAAGTAAACTGGTCTTTGTCATACTCGGCCGAGAGACAGTAACGGTTCTTCTTCAGGCTGCGTGTCTGACCTGTTATGGGGTCGAGCATCTCGCCGCGTGTACCCGTCCATCCAAAGGCGCCGAAGCGCACACCCTTGATGGGCATTACCCACAGGCCGCCGATGATATCTTTCTTGTTGTCTTGATCCTTCATGTTGATACCCTCACCATTATAAACGCCTACCTGATAGTGGAGCAACTTGCGTCCGTTGGCGTTTGGCAGGATGTCACCTGCTACCTGAATACCGATATCACGGCCTCCAGAAGACTTCTCACCCGTACGGTCACCGAAGCCCGACAGATTATTGATCACGTCGGCATAGCCTCTCCATCCCTGCGTGATGGGGTGGGTGGGGTTCTCAAACGTGAAGGCACGCTTAAACTGTCCGGCACGGATCTTAAACTCCGGATATTTCCGCCACTCTGCATAGAGGTCAACTAGTTGTACCGTCGGTTCACCGGGCCCCTTGACGTTAGTGCCCTGAATCTGGGCGCGCCAGTCAAAGTCGCCAATCTTGCCATCGAGGATGAAACGGGCCAGACGTAGGTTGAAGGAGTTGGTGTGTGCCCCTTCCTTGTCCTGCCCCTGATACTGCAGCATGCCGTAACCGCTGAACTTGATGTTCTTCACCCAGGCGGGCAACTCGATGGTGGCCTTCTCCTGTTGTTCGGCCTGTACCTCCTCTACTTCCGTCAGTGTCTCTGCACCTGCGGGGATGGTCGTCAGCACTACCAGCGCCATCAGACCGAATAGTCTCTTCATTGTCATACTTATTCTCCTTAGTTATTGAATTATTACTATGGCGCAAAGATACAAAAAAAACTCAAAACTACCAAATTATTAATTAGAAATGTGTATTTTAAAAGCGTATTTTTTTACCTCGGAAATAACCCTCCCTTATTCTGCAATAACCCTGCCTTATTTTCGAATAAGGACGGGTTATTTCGGAATAAGGGCTGGGTATTGCAGCGCTAGGTTTGTTTATCTGCGGATGAGCAGGACGACGTTCTCGACATGAGGGGTGTGGGGGAACATGTCGACGGGTTGGACGGCGGCGACCCGGTAGTCGGTGTCGAGGTCGTGCAGGTCGCGGGCCTGTGTGGCGGGGTTGCACGAGACGTAGACGATGCGCTGGGGGGCAGCCCGGAGGATGGTCTTCACCACGTCGGGGTGCATACCGGCACGGGGCGGGTCAGTGATGATGACATCAGGGCGACCGTGCTCGGCGATGAACTCATCGGTGAGGATGTTCTTCATATCGCCGGCATAAAAGAGAGTGTTCTCGATGCCGTTGATCTCGGAGTTGGCCTTTGCGTCTTCGATGGCCTCTGGCACGTATTCGATGCCGATGACTTGTCGGGCCTGACGGGCCACGAAGTTGGCGATGGTGCCAGTGCCGGTATAGAGGTCGTAGATCAGAGGATTCTGGTTAGGATTTCCTAAGGGATTCTCAACTTCCCCTAGGAAGGCGAACTCACGGGCGACGGAATAGAGGTGATAGGCCTGCTCGGTGTTGGTCTGGTAGAAGGATTTGGGGCCAACCTTGAAACGCAGGTCCTCCATCAGTTCGAAGATATGGTCGTTGCCCTTGAAGGTGAGCACCTCCTGGTCGCCGATGGTGTCGTTGCACTTCTGGTTGTCGAGGTACATCAGCGAGGTGATCTGTGGGAAATGATCTGCAATATGTTGCAGCAGCGCCTTGGCCTGCGTCTCGCTTTGGACGAGAGTCTCGGAGGTGCTTCTGTCGTAGTGAAACTGGATGATGACCATCCACTCGCCGGTATTGGAGTTGCGGATGATGACATCGCGCAGCAGTCCCACCTGGGCACGTAGGTCGAAAAATGTGATGGCATGGGCGATGGCGTAGTCGCGAATCTCGTTGCGGATTTGGTTGTGCAGGTCGTCCATCAGCCAGCACTTCTCAATAGGCAGGATCTTGTCGAAGGCCCCTGTGATATGGAATCCGATGGCAGGCACGTCCTTCGAACTTTGGCTTTCGTCCTTTGGAAGACTCTCAATCTCCTCCTTGGTCAAATAACGCTTGTTGGCGCAGCCGTAGTCGAGTTTGTTGCGATAGGCCTGCGTATGCACGGAGCCGAGGATGTGCCGGAACTCCGGCAGTTCGATTTTCCCGATGCGGGTGAGTTGGTCGAAAACCTGTTGCTGCTTGAACTTCAACTGTTCCTCGTAGGGCAGGTTCTGCCACTTACAGCCGCCGCAGACACCGAAGTGCTGACAGAAGGGGGTCGCGCGTACATTATTATATATAATAAAACGCACCACCTCACCCTCGGCGAAGGAATGCTTCTTACGTCGGATCTGCACGTCGCACACGTCGCCAGGCACGCAGAAGGGTACAAACACCACCAGGTCGTTCCAATGGAACAGGCACTTCCCTTCGGCGGCAACAGCCTCTATTGTTACGCCCTCAAGGAGCGGTAATGGTTTCTTCTTTCTTGCCATAATGGGTGCAAAGTTACGAATAAATATTAAAATTCCCAATTTTTGCGCATTTTTCTTGTGTATGTGCGGGAATTATAGTAACTTTGCGGAATTAAAATAAAAACAATTTATAAACATTCAATATTAAAGTAACTGACGTATGAGCCAAAAAAGAGTTTACCTCTTCGGTAACGGTAAGGCCGAAGGTAATGCAAAGATGCGTGAGGAACTGGGCGGCAAGGGTGCAAACCTCGCCGAGATGAACCTGATTGGTGTTCCCGTTCCTCCAGGTTTTACAATCACAACAGACTGCTGTAACGAGTACTATCAGGTGGGTCAGCAGAAGATCATGGAACTGCTGCAAGATGACGTGATGGCAGCCGTGAAGCACATCGAGGTTCTGATGAACTCGAAGTTCGGTGACAAGGAGAATCCTCTGCTCGTCTCCGTCCGTTCCGGTGCCCGTGCTTCTATGCCTGGTATGATGGATACCATCCTGAACCTCGGTCTGAACGACGAGGTGGCTGAGGGTATGGTGAAGAAGACCAACAATCCTCACTTCGTGTATGACTCCTATCGTCGTTTCGTACAGATGTACGGTGACGTGGTGCTCGAAATGAAGCCCGTCAACAAAACCGACATCGATCCGTTTGAGGAGATTATCGAAGGCGTTAAGAAGGAGAGTGGTGTCGTGCTCGACAAAGACCTTTCTGTAGAAGACCTGAAGAGACTGGTGAAGTTGTTCAAGGCTGCCATCAAGGAGCGCACCGGTAAGGAGTTCCCCGATGATCCTATCGAGCAACTCTGGGGCGCTATCTGCGCTGTGTTCCGTTCATGGATGAACGAGCGCGCTATCCTGTATCGTAAGATGGAAGGCATCCCCGACGAGTGGGGTACAGCCGTATCAGTGATGGCTATGGTATTCGGTAACATGGGTGACACCTCTGCTACTGGTGTATGCTTCAGCCGTGATGCTGCCAATGGTGAGAACCTGTTCAATGGTGAGTATCTGGTGAACGCTCAGGGTGAGGATGTTGTGGCTGGTATCCGTACCCCACAGCAGATCACGAAGATCGGTTCTCAGCGCTGGGCTGAGCGTGCTGGCATCTCTGAGGAGGAGCGTGTGGCCAAGTATCCTTCAATGGAAGAGGCTATGCCTGAGATCTACAACGAACTGAATGGCATCCAGGACAAGTTGGAGCACCACTATCACGACATGCAGGATATGGAGTTCACCGTTCAGGAAGGCAAACTCTGGTTCCTCCAGACCCGTAACGGTAAGCGCACAGGTGCTGCAATGGTGAAGATCGCCATCGACCTGCTCCACGAGGGTATGATCGACGAGAAGACCGCCATCATGCGCTGCGAGCCTCAGAAACTCGACGAGTTGCTGCACCCCGTATTCGATAAGAAGGCTTTGGCTGCTGCCAAGGTGATTGCTCAGGGTCTGCCTGCTTCTCCAGGTGCTGCCTGCGGTCAGATTGTGTTCCACGCTGACGATGCTGAGACATGGCATAACGATGGTCATAAGGTAATCCTCGTTCGTATCGAGACTTCTCCTGAAGATCTCGCTGGTATGGCTTCTGCTGAGGGTATCCTGACCGCTCGTGGTGGTATGACCTCTCACGCTGCCGTTGTGGCTCGTGGTATGGGTAAGTGCTGCGTATCGGGTGTAGGTGCCCTGAATGTCAGTTATGTGAATAAGACTGTAGAGATCGACGGTGTGACTTATAAGGAAGGTGACTACATTTCTCTGAATGGTTCTACCGGTCAGGTGTATGCTGGCGAGGTACCCACGAAGGCTGCAGAACTCAGCGGTGACTTCAAGGAGCTGATGGATCTCTGCGACAAGTACACCAAGTTGCAGGTTCGTACCAATGCCGACACACCGCGCGATGCTCAGTTGGCTCGTGAATTCGGTGCCAAGGGTATCGGTCTGACTCGTACTGAGCACATGTTCTTCGAGGATAAGAAGATTATCGCTATGCGTGAGATGATCCTCGCCGACAGCGTTGCCGGGCGTGAGAAGGCACTGGCTAAGCTGCTGCCTTACCAGAAGGCTGACTTCAAGGGTATCCTCGAGGCAATGGACGGTCTGCCCGTGAACATCCGTCTGCTCGATCCTCCTCTCCATGAGTTCGTTCCCCACGATCTGGCTGGTCAGGAGACAATGGCTAAGGAGATGGGCGTGAGCGTAGAGGACATCAAGCGCCGCGTGGACTCTCTGGCAGAGAACAACCCGATGCTGGGTCACCGTGGTTGCCGTCTGGGTATTACCTTCCCTGAGATCACTGCTATGCAGACCAAGGCTATCCTGGGTGCTGCCTGCGAACTGAAGAAGGAGGGTAAGAATCCTATGCCGGAGATCATGGTTCCGCTGATTGGTACTATGTATGAGTTGAAGCAGCAGAAGGAGGTTATCCAGTATGCCGCCAAGGAGGTGTTCCAGGAGTACGGCACAGAGGTTGAGTTCGAGATCGGTACCATGATCGAGATTCCTCGTGCTGCCCTGACCGCTGACCGTATCGCAGAGGAGGCTCAGTACTTCTCATTCGGTACCAACGACTTGACTCAGATGACCTTCGGTTACAGCCGCGACGATATCGCATCGTTCCTGCCTGTATACCTCGACAAGAAGATCCTGAAGGTTGACCCGTTCCAGGTGCTCGACCAGAAGGGTGTCGGCCGTCTCATCAAGTTTGCTGTGAAGGAAGGTCGCGAGGTACGTCCTGACCTGCGTTGCGGTATCTGCGGTGAGCACGGTGGTGAGCCCAGTTCTGTGAAGTTCTGCGCTAAGATTGGCATGAACTATGCATCTTGTTCTCCATTCCGTGTGCCCATCGCACGTCTCGCTGCCGCGCAGGCTGCAGTGGAAGAGTAAATATCACACTGATATAAATTTAAGGGACCTACCCGTTTGGGCAGGTCTCTTTTTTGCACTCTAGAGATAAAGATGTCTAACCTATCTCCCCTTCCTATACATACTTGGATTGATACCCTTCATCCTTC
>JAGCRH010000028.1 GCA_017964785.1 Prevotella sp. | reverse complement strand
TATAATTTAAAATATATATCAGGTTAGGCCTATGGAAACATGAAAAATACAAAAGTGAGTTTGTTAGGTTGTTAGGTGCCTTGCTTTTAAAAAATCGCTCGTTTTTGCACGTATTTCAATTATTATTATTATCTTTGCAGTGTCAAAACCAATAATCATGATTGACGACGTATATTCATTATCCGAAGAAGACATCAAGTTGCGGTACATCACTCCGGCCATTACAAAGCAAGGCTGGTCTGTAAATGATATCTCAATGGAGGCGAAGGTGAAACTTACCGATGGTAAGATCAACCTGAGGGGTAACCTCGTGGCTCGTGGTAAACCTAAGTATGCTGATTATCTGCTCTACTATAACCGTGCCACGCCCATAGCCATTGTCGAAGCTAAGGATGCCAATCACTCCGTGAGTCATGGCATGCAGCAGGCCAAAGAGTATGCTGAAATGTTGGATATACCTTTCGCTTTCAGTTCCAACGGATTCGGATTCCAGGAATATGACTTCCTGACAGGGAAAGAACGGGCCATATTGATGGATGATTTCCCTACGAAGGACGAACTTTACGCCCGTTTCCTCCATGAAAGCAATAAAGGAGAGGGCATTTCAGACGACGAACTGAAAGTCATCAACCAACCTTATTGCACAGGTCAGGACATCTTCCCGCCGCGCTACTACCAGCGCAATGCCGTGAACCGTACGGTCAACGCTGTGGCTCGTGGCGACAAGCGGATGCTGTTGGTGATGGCCACGGGCACGGGCAAGACCTATACGGCCTTCCAGATTGTCTATCGCCTCCTGAAAACGGAAATGGTCAAAAAGGTGCTCTATTTGGCAGACAGGAATATTCTGGTGGATCAGTCTATCGAGCAGGACTTCAAACCGCTCACCAACACCATCCACAAGGTGAACTATCAGCAAGACAAGGAGCATCCGGACACAGCCCATGAGGTGTACTTCGCCCTCTATCAGCAACTGATAGGTCAGGAGGGAAACAAGAATTACGAGGAACTTTTCAAGCCCGAGTTTTTCGACATGGTGATTGTCGATGAGTGTCATCGGGGCAGTGCCAAGGATGATAGCAACTGGCGCGAGATTCTGACCTACTTCAAAGACGCTATCCAACTGGGTATGACGGCCACGCCTAAGGAAACCCGCTATCAGTCGAACATCACCTATTTCGGAGAACCGCTATATTCTTATAGTCTGAAAGAAGGTATCGACGACGGCTTCCTCGCACCGTTCAAGGTAATCAATATCACCACGAACATCGGCGACGAGTGGCGACCCACCAAGGGGCAGTGCGACATCAACGGCAATCTCATCGAAGACCGCATCTACAACAATACGGACTACGATTACAACATCGTGATTGAAGACCGCATCCGTGAGGTGGCCCACGAGGTGAGCAGTTATCTGAGCGTCACCGACCCGATGGCAAAGACCATTGTGTTCTGTGCCGACGAGGATCATGCAGAGCGTATGCGTGTGGCCTTGGTGAATGAGAACTCGGAGATGTGCAGGAAATATCCCGACTATGTGGTTCGCATTACGGGTAGTGATGCCTATGGCCAGTCGAAACTCGACTACTTCATATCCATTGCCTCGAAGACACCCGTCATCGCCACCACCAGCAAACTCCTGTCGACAGGCGTGGACTGCAAGATGGTGAAACTGATAGCACTCGACCAGCGCATCAACTCGATGACGGAATTCAAGCAGATCGTTGGTCGTGGTACCCGTATCCGTGAGAGTGAGGGTAAGACGCACTTCACCATTATGGACTTCCGCAACATCACCCGTCTCTTTGCCGACCCCGATTGGGATGGCCCGTTAGAGGTGGATAAGGACTATTTGCCAGACAGGGCGAAACCTTATACGCCTCCAACTGAAACCGACCCTCCTGGTGGTGGAACAGTACGCGAGGAAAGACCAATCGTCGACAGAAACGGATGTGAGGTCAAAATCATAAATAAGGTGGTATCCGTATACGATTCCAACGGTAAGTTGTTACGTACGGAGAGCATTACCGACTATACGAAGAAGAATATCAACGATGCCTTCGCCACAATCGATGATTTCATCCTGCAATGGAATGCCGTAGAGCGCAAGGGCGAGATATCGGATATGATGCGTGAGAATGGTATCGACCTGCAAGCGTTGAAGGAAGATCAGGGCATGGCTGATGTCGATGATTTCGACTTTATCTGTCATATCGCCTACGGCAAGAAGCCTCTCACCCGTAGGGAACGGGCTGAAAACGTGAAGAAGCGCGATATCTTCCACAAATACGGCCCAGAAGCCCAGAAGGTGCTGGAAGCACTGCTCGACAAGTATATGAACGAAGGTATCAGTCAGATAGAGAACCGCAAGGTGCTCACCCTCGACCCCTTCCGTCAGATGGGCTCCCCATCGAGCATTGCCAAGTTGTTTGGCGGCAACCAGCAGTACTTCGATGCCGTTCACGAACTGGAACAAGAAATCTACCAAGTAGGATAAAATCGTAAATTGTCAAATTGTAAATAGAAATGGCACTTACTAATTTTGTAAAGAACATCCGTAACATCATGCGCAACGATGCTGGTATCAATGGCGATGCCCAGCGCATAGAACAGATAGCATGGATGCTCTTTCTGAAAGTATACGACGAGAAAGAAAATGACTGGGAATTCAACGAAGATAACTACACATCCTTTATCCCTGAGAACTGCCGTTGGCGCAACTGGGCCAAGGACGATGGCACAGGCGAGGCGATGACAGCCGATAAGTTGCTCGACTTCGTCGACAACACGCTTTTCCCAACCTTAAAGGAACTGGAAGTAACGCCTGACACCCCTATGCGCAGTGCCATCGTGCGTGCCACCTTCCAGGATGCCAACCAGTATATGAAGGATGGCGTATTGCTGCGCCAAGTCATCAACGTGATTGATGGCCTCGACCTGAGCAGTTATGAGGAGAGTCACGCCTTTGGTGAGATTTACGAAACCATCCTGAAAGAGATGCAGAGCGCAGGTAGTGCAGGTGAGTTCTACACCCCTCGCGCCTTGACTGATTTCATGGCAGAGATTATCAATCCCAAGGTGGGTGAGAAGGTGGCTGACTTTGCCTGTGGTACAGGCGGATTCCTCACTTCATGGCTCAAAGCCCTCGACAAGAAGGTGAATACGGCTGAGGATCGTGAGGCCTTTGCCAACTCCATCTATGGCATCGAGAAGAAGCAGTTCCCCTATATGCTTTGCGTCACCAACATGCTGCTGCATGATATCGACTCGCCTAAGGTCTATCACGGCAACTCTTTGACCAAAGATGTGCTAAACTATACGGATAAGGATAAGTTCAATGTCATCCTGATGAATCCCCCATACGGTGGTAACGAGAAGAACGATGTAAAGCGCCACTTTCCCAGTGACCTTGCTTCGAGTGAGACAGCCGACCTGTTTATGGTGGTGATTCAATACCGTTTGGCTAAGGATGGCCGTGCTGCTGTGATCCTGCCTGACGGATTCCTGTTTGGCGCAGACAATGCCAAGTTGGCCATCAAGGAAAAACTGCTGCGTGAGTTCAATCTGCACACCATCATCCGTCTGCCAGGCAGCATCTTCTCGCCCTATACCAGCATCGCCACAAATATTCTCTTCTTCAACAACGAGAAGGCAGAGGGTGCAGCAGAAGGATTCAGTACGAAGGACACCTGGTTCTATCGCCTCGATATGCCGGAGGGCTACAAGCACTTCTCTAAGACCAAGCCCATGCTCGTTGACCATTGCCAGCCTATGATAGCGTGGTGGAACCATCGCGTGGAGATCATCGACAGCGAGACGGGTGATGAGAAATCACGCTGTTTCTCAGCCCAGCAACTGTTAGACCTTGGCTGCAACTTCGACCAATGCAAGTTCCCCAAGGAAGAGGAAGAAGTGCTGCGCCCAGAAGAACTCTTAAAGCAGTACCACGAGAAGCGGACTGCCCTCGATGCCAAGATCGACCAGACGCTGAATGAAATCCAGCAGATGTTGGGGATAGATATTTAGTAAACTTTAATTTTAATAACTATGACAAAAAAAGAAGCACTTCAATTATTCGAAGAAAAAAAAGTCCGCACGGTATGGGATGATGTAGAAGAGAAATGGTATTTTTCAATCGTGGATGTTTGTGGTGTACTGACAGATAGTAAAGATGCTCTCACCGCACGAAAGTATTGGAATAAACTTAAACAACGTCTGAAAGAGGAAGGAAATGAAACGGTGACAAATTGTCACCAGTTGAAACTTCGCGCTTATGATGGCAAGATGCGTTTGACGGATGTGGCTGATACTGAGCAACTTTTCCGCCTGATACAATCCATCCCATCTCCTAAGGCAGAACCATTTAAACAATGGATGGCACAGGTGGCCAGCCTGCGCCTCGACCAGATGCAAGATCCCGAAAAGAGTATAGATCAGGCTATTATCGACTACAAACGATTGGGATATTCTGACGCTTGGATTAACCAACGCATCAAGAGCATTGAGGTGCGTAAGGAACTCACAGACGAATGGAAGCGTACTGGTGTGCATGAAGGAATGGAATATGCCTCGCTGACAGATATCATTACGCATGAGTGGAGTGGGTTTACTACCAAACAATACAAACACCACAAGGGGTTGAAAAAGGAGAATCTGCGCGATAATATGACAAATCTTGAAATAGCGCTTAATATTTTGGCAGAAGCCTCTGCCACAGAACTTTCGAAAGAGCGCAACCCTAAAGGGTATCGTCAGCAGACCAAGATAGCCCAAGAAGGTGGCAGTGTAGCAAAAGCAGCCCGCAATCAGTTAGAGAGCAAACTAGGTCGCAGTGTTATTTCCTCAGCCAAAGCCAGTGACTATTTGCTGCCCGAAACAACAGATGAACCAGGCAATGACGATTAAGGTATGAACGCACAGCAGTTAAAAAACACCATTCTGCAAGAAGCCATCGAAGGCCGTTTGGTACCCCAAGATCCCAACGATGAGCCCGCATCAGTACTCCTCGCCCGCATCCGCCAGGAGAAAGAAAGACTGGTGAAGGAAGGCAAACTCAAAAAGAAAGACCTCGAAGTAAAACCAATCTCCGAGGATGAGATCCCCTTTGAGATTCCTGATAGTTGGGAGTGGGTGAGGCTAAAAGATATAATTAATGGTACTGGCGCAGGTAAGAGCCCAAATTGTGAGAAACGACCTAAATCTGGAAATGAATGGGGCGTAATTACCACAACAGCTATTCAATATTGTTCTTTCTTACCAAATGAAAATAAGGTATTGCCTTCGAAGTTTGTTGTCAATGAATTACAAATAGTAAAAGATAAAGATTTATTGATAACAAGAGCCGGCCCCAAAAACAGAACAGGTATAGTTTGTGTCGTGGATAAACCTTGTGATAAGTTGATTCTTTCAGACAAAACAGTTAGAATAGACTATTTTAGAGGATATTGCAACCCGTTTTTTCTTATGTATGCTTTGAATAATCCAACTATTCATGATAGTATTATGTCAGCAACAGTTGGAATGGCAGAATCTCAGGTTAACATTTCACAAAGCAGTATTCAAAATATTGTTATCCCTTTACCCCCTCTTGCTGAACAACACCGCATTGTTACAAAGATAGAAGTTTTTCTGCCAAAGGTGGAGGAATATGGCAAAGCGCAGGATGCACTTAACAAATTGAATGCAGAACTGCCAGACCGCTTAAAGAAAAGCATTCTGCAAGAAGCCATAGAAGGTCGCCTCGTCCCCCAAGACCCCAACGACGAACCCGCTTCTATCCTCCTCGCCAAAATCCGCAAGGAAAAAGACCAACTTGTAAAAGAAGGCAAACTAAAAAAGAAAGGCCTCATCGAAATACCTATCTCTGAGGATGAAATTCCATTCGAAATACCTGATAGTTGGGAGTGGGTGAGACTTGGAAGTGTCTGTGACTATATACATAGAGGTAAATCTCCAAAATATGGAGAAAAGAAAAAACTCCCCATATTGGCACAAAAATGTAATCAATGGGAACATATTTATACGGATAGGTGTTTGTTCGCTCAAGAAGAAACGATTGATAGGTATACAGAAGAACAATTTTTAAGAAAAGGAGATATTGTAATCAATTCAACAGGTGGGGGGACTGTTGGCAGAACTGGCTATGTGGATGATTATGTTTTCAAAGAATACAAGAGATTTGTCGTAGATTCCCATGTTACCATTGTAAGAGGTAATAAAGAAGTATTAGGTAAATATATATATTACTTTTTGATTTCACCTTTAATCCAGTTTGGTCTTGAAGATCGATGTTCAGGAAGTACAAATCAAATAGAATTGGGTACGACGACTATCTGTAATTATCTCTTTCCTCTTCCTCCTATTGCAGAGCAATATCGCATTGTGAAAAAGTTGGAACAACTCTTTGGTGAAATCGATAAACTAAAGAAGTAATATATGGCAGAGTTGGCACTAATCATAGGTAATGGATTCGATATAGACATGGGGCTCCCCTCTAGGTATTCTGACTTTGCTGATAGTTCTGAATTTCATGACTTGGTGCGCAGAATGCATGATATGTATTTCGAAGAGGAACGCGAGAATTCATTGGTGTTGCAAATTCAACAGGCTTCATTCGATTCAAACTGGTTTGATATTGAGGAAGAGATACATAAGTATGTAGATAATCATCCAAGCCTTGATGAAAAGATGGTGAGAATGGTACGCTCCGAGTTCGATTCTCTTAAGTATGCTTTGGCAAATTATCTGAAGCGTATCACAACTAATTTTACTGCTGATAAGAAGAAGTTAAGCACTTTTCTTTATTATCGTCTGAGGGAGTGCCCATTAACTGCAACGGAGATATACTTCAACTATACTACTCCACAACTATACATAAAATTGCCACTACGGCAAAAAATATTTAATGGCGCCCAACACTGGTTTACCTATGTACATGGGAGTTTAAAAGATAACGATATTGTATTAGGGTGCGACTTACAACCTGAAGAACAAGTAAACAGGCAGTTGTCGTTTATGTATAAATACAACATGCTTAATAAAGCAAACCATGTAGCAAGGAATATTCTGGAGGCAAAAGAGATTATCTTCTTTGGCCACTCGATGAACGATATGGATTTCTGCTATTTTAGAGAGTTTTTCAAAGAGGCTAGTGCCTCTCCTAAACCCATCAGGCATCTTACAATCATAACCTTCGATGAAGAGTCGGAGCGTACTATTAAAGATAATATCCAAAACCAAGGTATATCTGTATCTGATCTATACAGCAATCTATGGACATTTGATGTCATCCACACTAAGAACTATTATGCAGGAAAAAAGGATGACGTAGAAAAATGGAATGGAATGATGGAAAGGCTATTAACAAAGGATAGGCAAGGTATATAGAACAAAAATGAAATACAACAAAATTGATCGCTGCCGATTCAGTAAGGGAAGAAGGCACCTGTTAGAGTTGACAAAGGCTTATGGCCTGAAACATGTAGAGGTTTTGAAAAACGGCGAAACAACACCAGTGAATGTATTGCTCAGGACTTATGTGTTTCAGGAGTTTAAAAAACTACGTATCCCCTTCGATGACTTTTTGACCAGAAAAGAGAACTGGAAGCCAAGGCACCAGAATTTGTCAGTGAAACAGATGACTGTCATTATGATCAGGGCTTTTATAGACATGAAAAAGGGATATATCGAAGACTATACTCCCGAATGCGACGAGGACGAAGAAAGAATCTCCTTCATAAAGAAATCTATGAAAAGCGACATGAAGTATCTAAAGACATTCAGTGAATATGATAATGACGAGTTGACGGCTTTTCCGGAAACAGAATGCTTTGCAGGTGCAATGACAGATGAACGTAAAGAAGAAATCGACAATTGCAAGAAATGGCTCAGGGCCATGAATATATCAGCGGTTACCGTTAATGGCATTAATGAGGCCTTTTGGACTATCTCTCAAACTGGTATCTTTATAACACATAGTATGCGAGATGCGTTGGTAAGTCTTACAGACAATCAGGAACTCAGAGACTATATAGATTATTGCTGTGATAAATACAATTGGAAACAATCTTCTATGGATGAACTCATGCAAAACAATCAAATAAAAAACCTGAAGAAGACATACATTGGTGAAAGATTGGAAAAGAAGAAAGAAGAGTTAAACTCATTCATGCTTAAGTATACGGAAAATACGAGAAAACTAAAGGAAAAGAACTTAAAAATCGCAGCACTGCAAAAAGAACTTGCAAAAAATAAAAGAGGTATTCCAGTTAGGAATCTAAAAAAGGAAATAACCAAAACTGTTAAAGCCAAATACGAGAAGAAACTTAAGGACCATAACCGTTACAAAGGGGTATTAAAGTTTCTTCGTACAGGACTACTGTCTCCAGGTAGTAAAATGAACCAGTTATATGATCTAAACAAGGAGGATGATATGATACTCTTTTTGAGATGGTTTGAACATATGGGGAAAACACTGCCGAAGAGTAAGATTTCTTACGTTGTCAGGAACTGTATAGAAGATGAGGCTGCCGCTGAACGTTTCTGTGAGTTGGTAAATGAAATGAATGAAAGAATCACGGAAAAGTCTTAAAGAATAATAAAAGTTTATTGTCGTTTTTGCACCTATCACGGGGCCTGGCCCCATTGATACGTTGATACGATAACAGCCGGCACCCTCCTTTTCACCTTATTATATAAAGAAAGGCTCGCATTGCTGCGGGCCTCTTTCCGTTTTTTAAAATATGAACAAAGATGCGAGCATCACTGCTGGCATATAAAACTAGTTGTGTTTATTTTGATTGTACTTAACGATAATGTTATGCTCTATAATACCTTATACGATTGATCATCTCCAATACCTTGTTGCGATAATCTTCTTTCATTTCCTTTCTGTAATATTTGTCGAATATGTCTTCTGCTGACATTCCCCTTTTTCCTAAATCTTCACGATAGTTGTTATAAAAATCATCCAATACAATTGGGCTTTTACCCTTTGCCGTTTCTAAATAGCAGTAATGACGCATTGCTAATGATTCTGCACAGAGCAGCGCAAGCCCGTGAATCAGATCCTCACCAAATTTTGGTTTGTTAGATGCATAGACTTCGAAAATGTCATTTTCAAAATCTATTTCACCATATTCTTTTTCGATTTTTTTGTTTTTTGTTTCCATTTTCTATATCCTGATTAATTAATAATTTAACAATCTTATTACCTTTTTTGTTATCGAGGCTGCAAAAGTACTGCTTTTTTCTGGACCTTGCAAAGATAGATGTGTGTTTACGAAGAAAATACTGTGCAACCGTTTGCACACATAATCACAGAGCAATAGCGCCTATCACTCGGGCCAGGCCCCAGCGATAGCCCCATCATTCTTGCAAATCTATTGATTTAGGACAAGGGATTTTGTTAATGATGGTTAATGATTTTTGTTCGTCGATAAAAAGAGGGATTTCGTCGATGTGCAAAAAAATTAGATTTGGTAGAGTCGAATAATAGTACTACTTTTGCAGCCGTTTTAAGAAAAAATTCTAATATCAGTCGAACAAAATAATCAATCATACGGAAGGATGCAAATTAATTATGAGATCTATAAATACCGGTTTGCGGGAGGTGAACTGGAGTTGGGAGGGCTGCCTTTGAAACCGAAGGCAGCCCTCGAAACAGTATTGATCGAGGACTACCTGAGGGTACACAAATTCAGATTTGCGAATGCCAGGTGTAAGATGGACTATATCCGTGAATATATGTGGATTCCCGAGCCGGATGGGGTGGTGACGGTATTCAAGTTAGGGTATCAGCGCCATACCAGTGAGGATAAGTCGTATTGGAGCCTCAGGAAGAAGATGGAGTTTCCGCATTGCGTGGTCGTGGTCAGCCATAGGGAGTCCTCGCCCTTCATTCTGATATGGGGCTACGAAAAGGCTTTCAAGAGTGCCGACGAGGTGGCAGAATTGTTGGAAAACGCCCTGAACAGCAGTTTCAGAGGGCGTGGCATCTCCATCAGCCTCTCGCCCTGTGGCGACGATGCGGAAGCAGGCCATTGGATGAAATACATGGTGAAGACCTACCAGAAAGCGAAAGGACACAAGAACAGCACTGACAGGAGGCTCAAAGACTATGAAAGGCTCAAACTGAAAAAGACGGCTGCGGATTTCAGGTCGTGCGTCACAGACCTGGACAATGCAGACATCATCGTTTCCATGATCCGCAAATACATGAAGGGTAAGTTGGAGCCTAAGGATGTCTTCATGCCCATAGCGGCAGCCATCGAGGCTAAGGTGATCAGAAGACCTACATGGCCAGAGGCGTCCTCGGAATTCCATCTGGGCGAGAGCCTGGAATCATCGTTTCACAGACTGACAAGAGATCGGTGCAAGACTTATTTCGACTCCGCTTTCTTCAATATGGTGGAGAAGTTCAGGTCGATATAGGTATTTTGGCATAACGATTTAAGACTATTTATAACGCTCCGTAACGGAAATTTTTCATCGTTACAGAGCGTTATTCTTTTTTTCGTCTATTTCCTTGTTTCTTCCTAACTTCGCAGTCACTTTAACATTAACAAAACGAATATTATAACCCGAGTGGAGTGAGAATCTCATGAGGTAAGCCCAGCTGGCGTTCACTGCTCTTCTCACAAAACTTGGAGAAATGACAGAGATAACTTTTCGTGTGCCAGAGTCACTGGCACTGTTGTTGGAGGAATGGGCTAAGCGCATTCCTGAGATGGAACTGGTGAGTAAGATTCGCCATTCGGAATCACGCGAGGCAGTAGACTCGTGTGTGGCAATTGCCATACGTGAGATGCAGCAATACGGCGCATTTCGTTTCCCTGGCTACTATACCTTTATTATGATGGCAGCCAATGAAGGACTGGTTGCAGGAATGCCTTTCTTCTATAGTGCACAGGAGTTCGTGGACTATCTGAAACAATTGGAGATTGACGGTCTGCCTGGGCGCTCCACCATCTATGACACCATCAGTAAGGTGAGTGGACGCTATCCGAACTGGACATTCAACGACCACCCTAAGGCCGTTGAGGAAATGCGGCGAAATAACATCGTAAAGCAGTTTTTGAGTGCTTTCGGAAAGGCGAAAAGACACCTGTCGGAAGGTTTTCCGGAAAATCGCTGAAATGTCGGACGGCTTTTCGGAAAGCGCGAAAAAAAACGATACATTGCATTTTTCTTTGCCGTAATTTTGCCGTCGCAAACAAGCAATGAACTAAATTTATGATTATGAAACAGAAAGATGAAAAGAAAAGTGAGCAGAAAAGGCTCAGAATCCAGATGAGAACACTGGTGAACGGGTATCTGCTCGAAGTGAACGATGAGGGCTTTATGTTCTTTGATGCCCAAAGTCTGCTGGAAGGCTTTTGTATTCACGTGGGACTGGAGCGGATGTGTGAGATGACGAGGAAGGAAACAAAGGATCTGCTCAGGGCGATACGAGATGGTAGCGCAGCGAGAAAACTCCAGGAAGAGGTGAACCAACTGAATGCCGAATTGGAGGAACAGCAGAATTTGGTCAGGAACCTGAAAGCAAAGATTAAGAAAATGAAGAACGACAGATTGTTTTATTAAATGAAGGTAAGATTTTTATCAAGTGTTACAAACATGTATGGCGTCCGCGTAAAGCGCTGTTGCGCCAGTTGCCAGCACAGGTGCATTCTGAAGGATGGTTCAAGGCTTTGTGCGAATGCCATGGTGATCGTTGAACAGAAGTTCGAGTGCAGCCGTTGGCGGATGGGCGACGGCCTGAAAAATGCCGGTATGGGAGGAGGCGTGGTTCGCCTGAAAGGAACCACAGAAATATTAATTAAATAATAACCAAATCGATTATGAAAAAGTGTGTATTTGTTTTGAACGCCATCAACGTGATGGACAAGTTGTTGAACAACAAGAGAGTGGAAGGTGTCCTGTTCTTGGACGAGAACACAGGCAGACTGTCCTTTAAGGCGTATAATCGCCTGCCGCGCATCCGACAGAAGGATGAGTTGGTCAAGAAGTTACCTTGGGGATGGGTGCGGGAGAGTCTGGAGCGCATCAAGGTGTTCGGCAGTTTCCCGAAGGACTATGGGACGGTCAGCATCATGGGACTGCTCGAAGAGCAATTGCAGGATGCCAAGAATGCGCTCATCGAGCGCGAACTGGGCCAATAGGAATAGGCCCTTAGTGTTAACCTAATCAATATATATGTTTACTTACCAGAAAAACTTTAGTAATCCGACATCGCCCGTAGACGAGGCCCAGTTCTGGGCCCTCGTCAGGGCAAAACAATGGAACGAGAACATCGACAAGTACCGTGAGACGGGCGAGGCTGCACTGAAACGCAAGTTGCCTGCGTTTATCTTCCAGGCGACGTTTGATGAGACGGCCTCTGCCAAGGGAAAGGTGGGGCGCTGGCGGAAGCAGGCGGCAACCAGACTGACGGGACTTGTGGTGATGGATGTGGATCATGTGGAAAACCCACAGGAGAAGTTTGAAGGGTGGAAGGCACTCGACTTCGGCAAGTTGGGTATTCTGCTCGTGTATGTGACACCTTCCGGCAAAGGCCTGAAAGTGGTCTTTAAGGCCGATGCCGAGAAGGGTAATCTCATCGACAACCAGCACGCGATGGCAAAGGTGCTTGGCGTGGAGGTTGACGAAAGTTGCAAGGATGCAAGCCGTATGAGTTTCATCTGCAAGGAATCGGACATACTTTATTTGGACAAAGAACTGTTTACGTATGAGAACAAAGCGTTTGGTGAGCGATATGATGCTCTATATCGAGACGGTCATTCACAGGGTACGAAGGAGGTTGGAGTGTCATCTCGACTAAGCGAAGCGCATAGGTCATCTCGACTAAGCGAAGCGCATGGAGAGATCTCAGGAGACCTCTCGACTACGCTCGAGGTGACAGGAAGGGCGCTCGATATGACAGAAGAGGACGGACAAAAAGAAAAATCCTTCAAGGGCCGACCGTACGCAGAGATTATCGCGGAGTGGTGGAAGCGGAATGGGGGTGAGCCGCAGGAGGGCGAAAGGAATGTGAAACTGTACCAGTTGGCTGTGAATCTGAGGGCGATTTGCGATAACAACAAAGCTCTGTTGATGCAGGTGATGCCAAGGCTGGGACTGGATGAACAGGAGGTGCAGAGCATCGTGGAGTCGGCCTGCAAGGAACCGCCCAAGGGAATCTCGAAGCCCATGCGCGAGATTCTTGGCATGAACGCCTCAGTGACGACCACAGAGCAGAACATCAGCCAGAGGCTCTGGGAATGGGGCGCTGAGATTGAGGCACTGAGCGAGGATTATCCGCTGTTGAAGGATATCTGCAAGGGACTCAAAAGGAACCAATATCCTGCGGCATTGTTTGTAGGAGGTGGGCTATTGATGACCTTGATGACAAGGTGTACTTACCGCTTCTACCATCGTCCAGAAGAACTGCGTAGGCTGAATAACTCAACGCTGATCATTGGCGACCCTGCCAGCGGAAAGTCGTTTGCAACGCGCTTGTTTAAACTCTTGGCTTCGCCCATCGTGGCAGCAGATAAGATTGGTAAGGAGGCGATCAACGCCTACCGTGAGCAGATGCGCACGAAAGGGGCGAATAAGGAGAAGCCCAAGAAGCCGAAGGTGGTGGTTCGCATCCACCCTGCGCGTACCTCGAATGCGCAGTTTATCCAGGACATGGTGAATGCCATTGAGGAGGTGGACGGACAGCCGATGCAACTGCATATGTTGACCTTCGACACGGAACTGGACAATACGCTCTCGCTGCAAAAGGGTGGGGCGTACATCGACAAGCAGGCCCTGCAATTGAAAGCCTTCCACAATGAGGAGGACGGACAGGCGTATTCGAATGTGGACAGCGTGTTTCAGGAGTTCTATGTGATATGGAACTACATTTACACAGGTACGCCGATAGCCTTGAAGAAGATGGTGAACGAGCAGAATTTTGGAAGCGGTCTTGCCACGCGTCTGACCTGTATTCCGCTGCCTGCCACCAACTTTGAGATGATGAGTCGCGAGAGTTTTGTGGACTATGAGAGCGACGAGTGTCTGAAAGCGTGGGCTGAGAAACTCGACCGGATGAAGGGTGAACTCTCTGTGCAGAAGATTGTGGATGAACTCTATGACTGGACGGCACGTCGTATGGAGGATGCCAAGGAGAACGAGTCGAAGGCGGACGAGATGCTGTTGAAGCGCTGCGCCTATCACGGGCTGAACTTCGCCGCTCCCTTCATCGTGATGCGCCACTGGGACAAGATGCATCAGGACGGCCAGTACTGGTGTGGGGAGTTCGAGACGGACGAGGTGGACTGGCGACTGGCTGAATTGATTACGAACATCCAGTTTGCGTGTCAGCGTCACTACTTCGGCGCGATGGCGGAGGCTTATTTCGACAATAAGTTGAAGGATGCCTCTGTGAACGTTCTGCGCAGACAGAAGACTTTCGAGGGTTTTGCACGACTGCCTGAGGAGTTTACGACGGACGATGTGGTGCGCTGCTTCCAACTCAAAAACCTTTCTGCTGCCTATATGCGTATCAGTCGTTTGCAGAAGGATCATCTGATAGAAAAGTCTGAGGACTATGTCGATGGTAATGTTACCAAGGCTCGCTATCGCAAGACGGGTGTCCTGATGTGCTAACGCACCTAACAACCTAACAAACTCACATTTGAAAATTAAGATGAAGAACGTAGAAATCAATAAGGACAAGAAACTCTCCCAGCACTTTACGCTGGGGGAGTTAACCAAAACGAGTTACCATACGTTGGATGGGAATATCCCAAGCCATGTGGCAATAGAGAACCTGACAAGGCTGTGTCTGTGGCTGGAAATTCTGAGAGAGAGGTATAATCACCGATACGGCACGCAGGGGACAGGGCCGCTGTGCTCCGCAAACTGCGCACAGACAGACCAGTTCCCGTGTGCCGCTGAGGAGATCCCGGTGGTGATAACATCAGGGTATCGGAGCGAGGAGGTGAATCGGCTGTGTGGTGGGGCGAAGGGCAGCAATCACCTGACGGGCTGTGCCGTAGACATCCGTTGCGCAGGCCCAGAGCAGATGATCCGCTACGCCTGTATCCTGCTTGACACCGCCGACGAGAACGACTGGGAACTGGACGAACTGATCCAGGAGAAGCGAGGTACCACCTACTGGGTGCACTTCGCCGTGCGCCCCAAGGACAATCGAAGGAAAATCCTCTTCGACTGCCGGTAAAAAAGAGGGGGGCGCTTCATATCAGCGTCCCCCCCTCGATTAAAATATACATTGTTTGGTATACTGTCTTACTCGAACATCTTACCCACACGGCGGACGGGATCGTAACCCTTCCACTTCCAGAGTTTCGACATGTCTTCAAGCGACTTACCCTTAGTCTCAGGAACCAGTCGCCAGACGAACAGGGCTGCAATGACGCAGATGAGACCATACAGGCCGTAGGTGAACCAGTGGCCGAAATCGTCACCCTCGGTCAGGTGCATGTTGAACATCGGCACGAAGGTGGAGGAGACGATGAAGTTGAAGATCCACTGGAAGGCCACTGCCACAGCCACTGCCTGACCACGGATGGTGTTGGGGAAGATCTCGGCGATGAGCACCCAGCAGATGGGACCCCATGAGAACATGAAGCATGCTGAGTAGAGGAGCAGTGAGGCAGCGGTAACCAGAGCAAGACTGTCATTGCCGAAGGTGACGGCTACACCGAAGGCACCCAGAGCCATACCCAGCGAACCCCAGATGAGCAGTGGCTTGCGCCCCCACTTCTCGACGGTGAAGATGGCCACGAGTGTGAATGAGATATTGATGATACCCATGAAGACAGTCAGCATCATCGGGTCGTCCATACCCATATCACCGAAGATACGCGGTGCGTAGTAGAGCACGGCGTTGATACCCACAGCCTGCTGGAACACGCTAAGCATGATGCCGACGAAGATACACAAGGCACCGTAGGTCATGATAGGCTCTATCTTGATCTTAATGGTGTCCTTGATGCGCTTCAAGATATATTCGCCACGCTCGGAACCATTGATGCGTTGCAGTATTTGGAGGGCCTTGTCGTTCTTGCCGACAGATACGAGGTAACGCGGGGTCTCTGGCACGAAGCAGATGAGCAGGGCGAAGAGTCCTGCGGGTATGGCTTCGGAACCGAACATATAGCGCCAACCGGTTTCCACCGTCCAAACGGCTCTCGGATCAAGAGCGGCGAGACCTTTGCCCATATCTTCAACCAGCGGCTGGATATGGTCGCCCAGGATGAAGAAGTTGACGAAGTAGACCACCAACTGACCGAAGATGATGGCAAACTGGTTGCATGACACCAGCATACCACGGATGTTGGACGGGGCCACCTCACTGATGTACATGGGGCAGATGGCAGATGCCAGACCGACGCCGATACCACCGATGACACGATAGAAGTTGAACATGATGAGCAGTGAATAGGTCGGATGGCCATATTCAAAGAACATGAACTCAGGATCCATCGAACCCAGTGCTGAGATGAAGAACAGCAAACCGGCGATGATCAGTGACTTCTTACGGCCGAGGTTTGTGGCCAGGAAGCCTGAGAAGGCAGAGCCGATGATACAGCCGATAAGGGCTGAGGCGGAGGTGAAGCCATGCCAGCCGTCGGTGTAGGCGAAATCCTTGGATTCCATGAAAAACGCCTGGAGTCCCTTTTCGGCTCCGGAGATCACTGCGGTGTCATAACCGAAGAGCAGGCCACCGAGCACGGCGACCATCACGATACTAAATAGGTAGAGTTTGCTACCCTTTTCTGATTGTTGATTCATAATGTTATTGTTATTGAATAATAATTTGCATTTATATCTCGGTTTTTGGAAAATCTGTGCAAAAATACGGTTTTTCTGTGAAAACACCAAATTTTTTGTCTTTTATACGTACTTTTTTTACAGAAAGTTTGTCTGTGTCCCGTTTTTTTCCTACTTTTGTAGCAATTTAGAAACCTATGACTGGTATGAAGAAACTGATAACCCTGTGTCTGTTTGCCGTTAGCCTCAGTGTAACGGCCCAGACTTCTATGATTCCCGAGATGAAGTTCCGTCGTCTGGATACGCCGGAGGGACTGTCAAGTTCACAGATCAATAATATCTTCAGGGACTCCCGTGGATATGTATGGATCAGCACACCGTACGGTCTGAACCGCTATGACGGCTATCGTGTCAAAACGTTCTATTCGAACCAGCGCGACACCACCACGATGCGTGACAACTATTGTGACCGTATCTATGAGGCTCACGACGGCAGGTTGTGGATGAGACAGGGCATGGGCTATTGCGTGTATGACCCCGTGACGGAAAAGTTTGAGCGCAATGCCGCCCAGGAACTCGCCAAGATGGGACTGGAGTGTGGCGTGGAGTGGTTGTATATCGACTCGAAGAAACGTATTTGGGTGAAGGACTATGAGAAGGCCATCTACTGCTATCATCCCGAGGCCAAGGGCGACAAGAAGATCGTGAAGATCAAGATTGGCTATGCGCAGAACGAGTTCAGCCCAAACTTCGGTATCTCGTCGGTGGGAGAGTTCGGCGACTGGCTGTTGGTGGTTACCTTCAACGGTGAACTGGTCTGCCTGAACGGCGACAAGGGCGAAGTGGACTGGGTAGATCCTTGGATGCATACGAACAGCGGTATCGAAAATCAGGAGTATCGGCTCTTTGTCGACAAAGACGGGAATTACTGGTGTAACGTGCTCTCGTTCATGTTTGTTTACGAGCAGGCTCATAAAAAGTGGTACGGCTCGCTGAAAGACTATCTGGCCTATAAGGGGATCGCTGATTTCCCAGACCACCTGCAGATTTGGAGCATGATGGTTGACCAGAATGACTGGCTCTGGCTGACATGTGACCACGACGGTCTGGTGGTGGTTGACATGAAGAACAAGCAGTGGAAGCAGTTCCTGAATAACAAGCACGATGAGACCTCACTGAGCGACAATACCTTGCGTACCATTTATTTAGACAACAGAAACACGGTCTGGATTGGAACCTATAAGAACGGTGTGGATCAATATATTCCGGGTGTGTCCAGTCTGAAAAGTATCGAACTCGGCGACATCACTACCACCTGTGAGGATAAGTACGGCAACTACTGGTTGGGTACCAACGATGTGGGTATCCTCGTCTATAACCCCAAGACCAATGAGGTGGTGAACCACTTTACGAAGGATAACAGTGGTCTGGTCAATAATATCATCGTGGGTTCATGGCCTGCCAGCGATGGCACCATCTGGTTTGGCTCGTATAATGGTGGCCTGTCGCATGCTATTCCTTCTGCCTCAGACCACACACAGGCCACGATCGTCAATATCCAGGCCACAGGAAAGCCTGGTGATTTGGCCAACAACAGCGTGTGGGCCCTGAATGAAGACAAGTGGAAACGTCTCTGGATCAGTACCCTCGGTGGTGGTTTGCAGATGCTGGACCCCAAGACCAAGAAATTCATTACGTGGAACTCGAAGAATACCGTTCTTCCTGGTGACTACCTGAACTCCCTGAGTTGGAACAAGAAAGGCTGGCTGATGGTGGGCACCGCCTATTACTATTCGTTGGTGAACCCAGTGAGTCGTAAACTCATCAATCAGGTGATCCCTGAGAATCCAGAAGCGCCCGTGACTCCGGGATCGACAACCTATGTCATTGAGGATAGTCGTGGATTGATCTGGCACGGTTCCAATGTAGGTATTATCGTCTACGACCAGAAGACCAAGTTCCAGACCCTCCTCGATATGACAGACGGTCTCTTGGGATCCAGTGTCAACTCGCTGTTAGAGGACAAGAAACATAATATCTGGGCTGTGACGGAACATGGTATCTCGAGAATTGTGCCACAGCAGCAGGAGAACGGCGAGTGGCATTTCTCTATCCGCAGTTATAACAGTGCCGATGGCTTGCAGAAAGCCACCTATAATCAGCGTAGCATGTGGCTCACCCGCGATGGTAAGGTGCTTATTGGCGGACAGGGCGGACTCGATATCATCGATCCTTCCTTATTGGTGGATAAGAAGAGCGATGAGCGTCCTGTGTTCAGCGGACTCCAGATCTTCGACCAGGATGTGGAAGTGGGTCGTGAGTTTAAGGGGCGTGTTATCCTCGATGAGGCGCTTGACGTGTGCCGTGAAATTACCTTAAAGCACAATGACCAGTTTACGATCCAGTTGTCTACCAATAAGGTGGTGGTCAATAACCGTAAGCGGTTTGCCTATAAGTTGGAAGGCTTCAACGAGAACTGGGTGAGGACATCGTCCCTGAACCCGAACATCACCTACAACTCGTTGCGTGCAGGCACCTATACACTCTGTGTGAGGATTCTGAATGGTGACGGTACATTGGGCGAAGAAGAGAGTCAGTTGGAGATTACCATCCGTCCACCACTTTATCGGACACGCTGGATGATCTTGTTCTATATGTTGATCATTGCAGGTGGTGCATGGCTATTCGTGAAGTGGTATCTGAAGAAACAGAAGGAGAAGGCCGATATGGAACAACTCCGCAGGGAGCAGGACAAGCATCAGTGGATGAGTGAGATGCGTGCCCAGATGATGAAGGAGGCAGGAGTCAGGAGACAGGAGTCAGGTGACGGGAGTCAGGAGCCGGTAGAGGTGATCCATGAGTCGGAGGCCATCGACGACCAGGGGTTTGTGGCAGCCACACTGCCGAAGTTGGAGGTTCATCGCAGCGAGGGCGATATCGTGGCCTTCTTGAAAGATCTCTGCGATAACTACAAGCCGTTGGAAGACAAGAAACTGAAACTCACCTTCGGCTCGCCGCAAGACTCCATTCTTATGGCTTTCGACAAGGCGCAGATCCGTAGGGCCTTTGAGATATTGATGAAGAATTCAGTGAAG
>JAGCRH010000027.1 GCA_017964785.1 Prevotella sp. | reverse complement strand
CGAGTCGCAGTGCATGGAGGGCTGGATGAAATACCGGAATCCGAACACCCGTTACATCGTGGAGAACCCCTACGAACAACTGGTCGTGGACATCGATGCGGACAAACTCGGCAACGCCATCCACCAGATAGCCGCCAATGCCGCCCAGCATACGGCCAGCGGCGTGGTCAGGGCCCGCTACGAATATATCGGACGCCGCCTGATCATCTCCATCGACGATACTGGCGAAGGCATGTCGCCTGAACTGCTGGCCCGCATGAACGAAAAGAGCAACGTGGCTGCCTCGCAGGACACAAAGGGACTCGGCATCGCTATCACCAAAGAACTGGTGGCACAGATGGACGGTACCGTAGAGATCAGTTCCGAACTCGGCTCCGGCACCACCGTCTACATTATGCTGCCTTGTACAGCATCTGTCATCAAACGCAAAAAACAGCAGTAGCCCATGAAGAAGATCCTCGCCATATTATTCGCTCTTCATGGTGCACTACTGACCATAGGCGCTCAGTCGTTATCTGACAAATATACGGCTCAAAGGCCTGTGATTGTGGTCTGCGACTGGGACAAGCCGCCTTATGAGTTTATGAACAACAATGGCCAGCCCGCCGGCAGCAATATCGACATCATGCGGGCTGTGATGAAGGAGATCGGCCTCCCCGTCACGTTCGTGATGAAGGAATGGAGCACAGCCTTGAAAACCTTCGAGCGCGGCGATGCCGACATCATCCTCGCTAACGCCCGTCGCTACCGCAAGGAGCCATACGTCGTCTCCGAGAATATCGTCAACTATAACCGTATCCGAGTGGCTACCCACGCCGACTCCACCGGTATGGTCACCTTCCACCAATTGGAACGCGAGGGAGCCGTCTTCAAACCTGGCGACTATTCAGCCAACTACTTCCTCGACAGAGACTCCAACAGAAACACCTCATTCATGGAATTCCAGACCCCGAAGGTGGCCCTGTTAGGCGTGCTCAACGGCGACTATAAATACTTCGTCTGGGGCGAGGAACCGTTGAAGTGGAAAATCAAGGAACTGAACATCGAGGGCATCACCCTCAACGATGTGGGCATCCCCATCTCCGAGATACACGTCGTGGGGCGCGACCGTGCGCTCATCGAACAGATTGACGACTACTACTCCCGACTGAAACAGCGTGGTGAGATTGCCGTCATCCAAGATCGTTGGTTCCACCCCGAACGCATCCAAGAAAAGACCGACTACACCTGGCTCTATGCCATCATCGGCATCCTCACCCTCGCCACCATCATGTATTTCCTGAACCGTCTGGCCCACAGTCACGTGAAAACCGCCACCCGCTCCTTCACCGAACTCAACGAGATGATGACACACGCCCTCCACATGGGCAACTTTATCGTCATGGAGTACGACATCCAGCGCGACCGCTTCACCAACCACTACGGAGAGATACTGCCCGACAGCGGCCTGACGCTCGACGAGTTTACCAGCCGCATCCACCCGGGCCAGCAGCAGGAGTTCCGTCAGAAGATGCAGAGTCTGATGGACGGACGCGAGCGCCATTTCGAACTCGACAAACGATGGAATGCCGGAACACCGGAGGCACCGGAATGGCTGATCTTCAACGGACACGCCATCTGCGAACTCGACAGCGACGGCAAGCCAGCCTATATCGTCAACGCCATCCACAACGTCACGCAAGAGATGGAGGAAGAGCAGGCCGCCCGCAACCTTATCCACAAATATCAGGTACTGTCGAATGCGCCCTTCGTGGCCCTCTCCTTCTACGACAAGGACGGGTTCCTCTCCGAACTTAACGACAACATGAAGGATCTCTGCGGCATGGATACCGACCACGATGCCCAGCGTTTCTGGGAGACCTTAAATATGTTTGATGTGCCCATCTTCCGCGGTGTCTGCGAACTGGGCTTCCGTGAGGACAGGTTCTTCTGCCAGCACATGCTCTATCCCGAATACGACATCGACAAACATATCGAGTGCAGCATCCAGCCACTCTTCAATGCCGAAGGAGATGTGATCAGTTACCTGATTATGGCATTCGACATCAGTCAGGACCGCCAACGCGGCAAGGAAATACAACTATTGAAAAGAGCATGCAGGAATACCAACGAACAGATTCGCCTGCAACATGAACGACTAGCATACCTGCTCCTTCACAGCGAACGCTACATCATGCATAGTGATTCCGGGAATGAGCAGATCAGTTTCAGCCGCACACCCGACAAGCCCGAGTACACCCACTCGTTCTCCCGTTTCCAGCGTATGCTGGCAGAGGAAGACCGCGATGCGCTCATGGATATACTCTATGATAGTACGACCCACGACTCTACCTCGCGTGTCATCCACCTTATCCAAACCTCCAAGGGACAACCCGGTGTGGTGTTCAATATCACCTTCAACCCCGTCGTTAACGAGGAAGGTGAAATCACTGGTCATGAGGGAATTGCATCCGACATCACGAGGATATCAAATACCCGTCAGGCATTGGTTGATGAGACCCGCCGGGCTGAAGACAGCGTACGGATGAAGAGTGCTTTCATGGCTTCGATGACACACGAACTGCGTACCCCATTGAATGCCATTGTGGGCTTTACCAGTGTGCTCGAAGCCCTCGGCGACTCCCCCGAGCGCAGTGAATACGTACGTATCATCCGTAATTCCAGCGACATGCTGCAGCGACTCATCAACGATATCATCGAGGCGTCGAGTATGGATGCGGGTGCACTGAGTATCGAGCCGCATCCCATCGACTTCGCCAGCGAGTTCGAGGATATCTGTATCACCCTCGCCCAGCGCGTGCAGAATCCCAACGTGGCATTCCAGAAGGAGAATCCCTATGAGCACCTCTACACCACCCTCGACATCGGACGCATCCAACAGATACTCACCAACTTCACCACTAACGCCGTGAAGTTTACCACCGAGGGACACATCAAACTGGGCTACCAATATAAGGAGTCAGGAGACAGGAGTCAGGAGTCGGGAGAACTCTACCTCTTCTGCGAAGATACCGGCCAAGGCATCCCTGCCAAGAAACAGACGCTGGTCTTTGAGCGTTTCGTGAAACTCGATGAGTTTGTGCAAGGCACCGGCATGGGGCTCGCTATCAGCAAGTCCATCGCTGAGCGTTGCGGCGGCTCGATCGGTGTCACCAGCGAAGGCGAGGGCAAAGGCTCTACCTTCTGGGTTCGGATTCCCTGTGAAAAGAGAAATGAGATATGATGAATAGAAATATTATATATATAATGGTAATGATGCTGTCGCTGACGACGATGGCACAGAAGTCAACGCAGAAGGCATCTGATGCTACCGAGATAGAACGGCTGACGAAAGTGATGTACCAGTTCTTCTCGACAGACAGTGTGGATCGGTTCATGAGTGCCACCGACAGTCTGAAGGCACTCTGTCTGAAAGTCGGCGATGAGGTGACCTTCTATAAGGCGTGGAGCAACCAGGCCAATTACAATTTCACGAAAATCAACCGCGAGAAGGGTCTGGCCATCGCCAAGGAGGAACGGGCCTATGCCGAGAAGCACGACAGCAAATACGGGCTCTATGCCTCTACCAACAGCTATGCCGCCATGATGAGCGGCATGTTAATGACCGACGAGGCAGAAAAGGCATTCCTCGAAGCCATCGACTATCAGCGTCGTTTCATCCCGGATGAAAATGCCGCCTACCAATATATCGGTCTGGCCAAGATTGAGCATAACCGCCATCACTTCGAAAAGACCATCGACTATGCGAAAAAGGTACTGGAAGAGAAGGACGTGCAGCCTATCCACCGTTTGCATGGCTATAACTATCTTCTCTTTGGATTAGGAGAACTGTCAAAGGCAAATCCTAATGATAACGCTTTGAAGCAGGCCTTCAACGAGGCTTATGCCAAACGCAAGAAACTGATTGAGGATCAAGGTCTGCAAGATGCCACAGGTGGCATCGTCAGGTTCTACGAGGCCCAGGTCAACGGACGCTATGCAGAACTCCCTGAACTCGCCACAAAGGTGGTCAATAAGGGGAACCGTCTGGCATTCATCGCTTCCGCCTGGGCGTATGTAGGCGACTACAAGAAAGCCTACGAAGCCCATATAGTTTATAAGGAACACACTGACTCCGTGAACAGGGCCGAGATTGGAAGAGCCGCCTCAGAATATGGCGTGCAACTCGACCTGGCCAAGGCCGAGAACGAGATGAAGGATCTGCGGTTGGCCAACCAGGAACACCGTGAGTATATCCACCATATCATCATGGGCACCGTCGGACTCATTGCCGCCCTCGTCATCACCTTCCTGTTGTTCTATCTGCACCGCCGCAACAAACATGCCAAGGAGATAGAAACCGCCTACGGGAAGTTGGAGTCTGCCCATGAGAAACTGGAAGATGCCTACAACCAGTTGGAAGTGACGACGGCAGCCAAGGAGCGTATCGAAAGTGAACTGCGCATTGCCCGCGAAATCCAGATGGGGATGGTGCCAAGGATCTTCCCAGCCTTCCCTGACCGTGACGATATCGACCTCTACGCCTCCATCACCCCGGCTAAGGAAGTGGGCGGCGACCTGTATGACTTCTTCATGCAGTCGCACAAAATCTATTTCTGCATCGGCGACGTCGCTGGCAAGGGCGTACCGGCCTCGCTCTTCATGTCGGTGGTTGTCAACTTATTCCGTCTGGTGGCAAAGGAAGGTTTCCCGCCCGAGTACATCGCCACACGACTCAACGACACCCTGGCCTCCGACAATGAGAACGGGATGTTCTGCACGTTGTTTATTGGGGAAATAGACATGCGCTCCTACCGGCTTAATTTCTGCAATGCCGGACATAATGCGCCACTGATCATAGACCGTCCGGTATCATCCAGCGAACCCTGTCGGCCCAACTATATCAAGATGGAGTCGAATGCGCCCATCGGTCTGTGGCCCAACTTGGAGTTTGTCGGCGAGAGCATCGAGAATATCAAGGATCGCACGCTCTTCCTCTATACCGACGGTATCACCGAGGCGGAGAACAGTTCACACGAACAGTTCGGCGAAAAGCGGCTCTACGACTTCTTCAAGAGTCGTCCGTTCACAAACGCCCGTCAGACGGTTGATCTGGCCAGTACCGCCGTTGCCGCCTTCGTCGGCGATGCCGAACCCAGCGACGACCAAACCATGCTCTGTATAAAAGTAAAATAAACAACGACAGAAAACTCCTCAATAATTTGGCCAAATCGAAAGTTTTGTGTATCTTTGCACGCAGATTAACGTTTTATAAATAATATTTCATTATGAACGACAACAAAGTTATGAATCGCGCAGCGGACAATATCCGTATCCTCGCTGCTTCGATGGTTGAGAAGGCAAAGTCGGGACACCCCGGCGGCGCTATGGGTGGCGCAGACTTCATTAACACCCTGTACAGTGAATTCTTAGTCTATGATCCTGAAAATCCCGCTTGGGAGGGACGCGACCGTTTCTTCCTCGACCCAGGTCACATGGCTCCGATGCTTTACAGCCAGTTGGCTCTCATCGGTAAATATACCTTGGAGGATTTGAAGAACCTGCGTCAGTGGGGTTCGGTGACACCCGGACACCCCGAGCGCGAGATTGAGCGTGGCATCGAGAACACCTCTGGTCCTCTGGGTCAGGGTCATTGCTTCGCCGTGGGTGCTGCTATTGCCGCCAAGTTCTTGAAGGCTCGTCTGGGCAACGTGATGAACCAGACCATCTACGCCTACATCTCCGACGGTGGCGTACAGGAGGAGATCTCTCAGGGTGCAGGCCGTATCGCTGGAAACCTGGGACTCGACAACCTGATCATGTTCTACGACGCTAACGATATCCAGTTGTCTACCAAGACTGAGGTGGTGACCTGCGAGGATACCGCCAAGAAGTATGAGTCTTGGGGCTGGTTCGTGCAGAAGATCGACGGTAACAACGTGGATCAAATTCGTGAGGCCATCAAGAAGGCTCAGGCTGAGAAGGAGCGTCCAAGTCTCATCATCGGTCACTGTGTAATGGGAAAGGGTGCCCGTAAGGCTGACGGCTCTTCTTACGAGAGCAACTGCGCTACGCACGGTGCTCCTCTCGGAGGCGATGCCTATATCAACACGATGAAGAACCTGGGTGCCGATCCTGAGAACCCGTTCCAGATCTTCCCCGAGGTGAAGGAACTCTATGCCAAGCGTGCTGAGGAGTTGAAGAAGATCGTGGCTCAGCGCTACGCCGAGAAGGCTGAGTGGGCCAAGGGTCATCCCGTACAGGCTAAGCAACTGGAAGAGTGGTTCAGCGGCAAGGCTCCCAAGATTGACTGGAGCAAGGTGGAACAGAAGGCTGGAAGTGCTACCCGTAGCGCATCGGCTGCCGTTCTCGGACAACTCGCTGAACAGGTGCCCAACATGATCTGTGCTTCTGCCGACCTTTCTAACTCCGACAATACCAACGGCTTCTTGAAGAAGACCAAGGATATGGTTCGTGGCGATTTCAGCGGTGCTTTCTTCGAGGCAGGTGTGGCTGAACTCACGATGGCTTGCTGCTGTATCGGTATGGCCCTGCACGGTGGTGTGATCCCCGCCTGCGGTACCTTCTTCGTATTCAGCGACTATATGAAACCCGCCGTTCGTATGGCTGCCCTGATGGAACTGCCTGTGAAGTTCATCTGGACCCACGACGCCTTCCGCGTTGGTGAGGATGGTCCTACCCACGAGCCCGTGGAGCAGGAGGCACAGATCCGTCTGATGGAGAAATTGAAGAACCATCACGGCAAGAACTCCGTACTCGTGGTTCGTCCTGCTGATGCCGAGGAGACTACCGTCTGCTGGCGTATGGCTATGGAGAATGTTGATACTCCTACCGCTCTCATCTTCTCTCGTCAGAACATCGAGATGCTGCCCGAGGGTAACGACTACAACCAGGCTACCAAGGGTGCTTATGTCGTCGCTGGCTCAGACGAGAACTACGACGTGATCCTGCTGGCTTCTGGTTCTGAGGTTTCTACCTTGGAGGCTGGTGCCAAGTTGCTCCGCGAGGACGGCGTGAAGGTGCGCATCGTAAGTGTGCCTTCTGAGGGTCTGTTCCGCAGCCAGAGCAAGGAGTATCAGCAGAGCGTGCTGCCCGCCGGTAAGAAGAAGTTCGGTCTGACCGCTGGTCTGCCCGTGAACCTCGAAGGTCTGGTAGGTGCCGACGGTACCGTATGGGGCCTCGAGAGTTTCGGTTTCTCTGCGCCTTACAAGGTGCTCGACGAGAAACTCGGCTTCACTGGCGAGAACGTGTACAACCAGGTCAAGTAACTGTTAGCTTAATTGATAATTGACAATTGATAATTGAAAAT
>JAGCRH010000026.1 GCA_017964785.1 Prevotella sp. | reverse complement strand
GCGTTTCAACTCGCGTGCGCCCTCCTTGATCTCCTCGATCAGATTCGGGTCGGTGGTATTGATGAGGACGGCGGTCTCCTCCAACGTCAGACGGTTTTTGTCCAACGACTTCTGGATGATTTCATGCACACGTTCGGGCGTGCTTTTGGTGTTGTTGATGTAGTCCCAAATCTCTTCGGATGAGATGAACGGGCGGTTAGGCTCGTCGGGGATGCGGCATTTTTCTGGATGGAATTGCATATCGGTTTGATTTTTAAGTTATTGTTCAGAATTCTTTTGACGAAGGACAGAAGACTGAGGACGCAGGACTATCTTAGTCATTGTCTCACGTCTCGCGTCTCTACGTCTCACGTCCTTTTAACAAGGCCGACTTCACCTCGATGCCTTCGATGCGACCCAACTGGCCCGTGAGGGAACCTATCTCATCGGTGGTGCCTTCAAAAATAACGGAAATGATGCTGTATGAACCACGGGGAAAGCCTTGGCGGCAGATAATGATGCTCGCGTGACGGGAAAGCACTGCGTTGACTTGTGGCGCGGCTTCTCGGTTTCCCACATAAATAAGGACTGAGCCTATTCTCCTTTCCATTTGAATGTCCTCCGGATCAGATGATTTGATTCCCACACTGGCCTTGATGTCAACGCATTGTCTTCATCTCAGCGTAGTGCGGCTTTGATTTGTGGCTGCAAAGATAGTGTTTTTCTTCTTGCAGAAGAATAATCAACAAATTAATATTCTATTTTATCCTGCTTCTGCTCCCAAGCGCGGAAGGTTTTGAGGGCTTCGTCGCGCAATAAAGGAACGAGCGGCACGGCACGGTGCTCAAACGAAGTTTCTAACTCCTTGTAGATGAAGTCATCAGCGAAGTCGATATCGGCGGCATCCTTCTTGGTGTTGCCGTAATAGATGCGGCTGATGTGTGCCCAATAGATGGCACCAAGGCACATCGGGCAAGGCTCACAGGAGGTGTAGATGACGCAATCCGAGAGATCGAAGGTGCCTAACTTGCGGCAGGCTTGACGGATGGTGTTCACCTCGGCATGGGCGGTGGGGTCATTGTCACGGGTTACGCTATTGGCACTGCCAGCGATGATTTCGCCATCCCTCACGATGACGGCCCCAAAGGGACCGCCACCGTTTTGCACGCTCTCATCGGCAAGGCGGATGGCCTCGCGCATATATTCTTTGTCTTTTTCTGTGATGTTCATATTTGTTGGTTTTTTGAAGCAGGGGTTGCGCTGCGCTTCACCCCTACTTATAATCCGTCGTCCCTACGGGACTCCTTATTTTCTGTAACGGGCTTCAAGTTCTGCGCGATACTTATCAGCAATCTCTTTCGCTAAAGCCACTCCATCGCCTTGTGGCTCGGCGCTAAAGGTGCCAAGGCGCTCACGCCACCACTGGCCTTCATATTTGCAAATGCGCTCGTGGTAGGCTTTCTCGTTGAAGGGGATGCTTTCGTCGATAGCAGCATCCACATCCTTAAAGAATTCCTTCCAGCGATAGGCATAATAGGTCACAGTGAGACCCGCCCAAGCGCGGCTGGCGTATTCGTTCAGCAAGGCGTCCTCCTCTCCCCAGGTGGTGATGATGTTGCGGGCATTACTTTCAAAGTAGTCTTTGTCCTCTTCGGTGGTGCCGATGGCTCTCGCATCGCGGATCCAACGACCCACGAGGAAGGCACTCTCTGTGGCCAAAATCTTATCTGTATCATCAAGAATGGAAGTCATCGTCTTCTCTAATTCACGCACCTTCTCATAGTCATCCTCGCGGTAAGCCTTCACATAATCGGCATAAAGGTCGCTAAAGTAATTGCCCAGCAACTGCCGTGTGATGTTGACTGCATCAAAATGGCGTGTGCGAGTGTCGCAGTCGGCAGCGAGAAGGTCGTCCAAAACATCCAACAAGGTGATGTTGTTGTACTTGTAGGTCGGAGCAACATAATACTGACGGTATTTGTCGATGGTGCCCATGGTTGGCCTCTGGTTGATGCGAACGGTCTGCCCTGGCGACGACACCTTATTATATACGCTGTCGGCGAGCAATGACCACGCAGCCCTCATATCCGGGTCTTCCTTGCCAGCGCGTTGGTCGGCGAGGCGGAGCACCCAAGCGTCCACATCCTTAGTCAGTGGGTTGTCCCATGCCTTTTCAAAGACATATTCATACATGAACGGGTTGCAGTCAAAGCCCTCAAGCGTGGAGCCGATGCCGACGAAGTTGTCGCCGCCCTTCTCAAAGGCGCGCTCAATCCTGACATTCACTGTGTCAAGGTTGCCCGCCAGCATGGAGTTGCCACCGAAGTTGCCGAGATAGCACCAAATATATGGCACGCCGTAATAGGAATTCGTGCGTTCCCAAATCGGCTGACGCTCGCAGTAATAGTCCAACAGCAGGCGTTTGTTCTTGTCAAAAGAGGTGATATAAGCCTCAATGCGGTTGTCGATTTCCCAATACTGGCGCTCGTTCCAGAAGAGCCAAGTCATCTCTAACCAAGTGGCTTCGGGGTCAGCGGCTTCAAGGGATTCATACACCTGACGGCTTACGCGACCGAGGTACTCGGGTTCCCAACTGGGCGGAATCATCTCGTTGAAGATATCAATGCCATAGATATGGTCGGTGCCGTAAAACTCTATCTCTTTCTCGATGAACTTCTTTTGGATTTCAGAATACAACTCGCACTCGGGGTCAAGGAACTTGCACCAGCAGATACTGTCGAAGCCAGCCCAGTCGCCCAACGAAGCCAAAGGCGCATCAGGGTAAATCCTTGTGATACAAGGCGGCACATGTCCTGCAAAGCCAGGCAGCACAGGTTTCATATTGAGTTCGCGCTCACGGGCAACGATTTGCTTTTGCAGTTCCTTCTGGTTATCGAGCCACGACATGGGCAGCGGTCCACCCCAGCGGTCGATGTTCTGCATACGGTGCCACGGCAAATGCGCCGGACCCGTGAAGTAACTGCGGATCTCTTCGTCGGTGAGACCCAAGTCGCTCCAAACCTCATACCATACTGATTCCTGTCCCGTGATGGCCAAAGGCAGATTAATGCCGTTGAGTGCCATCCAGTCGATGAAGTGCTCCCACTGCGACCACCCCCACCAAGGCATGGTGTAGCCGTAGGTGCAGTAATTCAAGAAGAAACGGTCAGGCACACGGGCACTCAGACTGACTTTCTCGGGTACTGCGGGCATAGTAGCAGGAATCTGCAAAGGCTCTTCCATGAACCATGAATACTGTGCCATGCAATAGTATTTTAGATAATGGTTAAGGCCCACGGCCATGCTGTTGGCGTTGTTACCACGAATGACGAGGTTCTTGCCTTTCGTCTCCATCTCGAAACGGTCAATGGTGTCATTTTGCAAGCGTTCGAGGACGATATTTTCAGAATACTCAGGCACGACGCGGTTCACCAGTCCGCGCATGGCGATGACTTCAGGGTCGGTTTCAGCCTTCTTGGTGCAGGAAAAGCACAGCACGAGGCCCAACAAGGTGATGAGGTACAGTTTTTTCATTGGATTAATGATTTGTTTGGGGCAAAAATAGTGTTTTTTCTCCAATTCCCATTTTTCTCTAAATATTTCCTATTTTTGCGCCCATGGCGAAGAACAAGTTTTATGTCGTTTGGAAAGGCCGTACCCCTGGCGTTTACGACCGTTGGGAGGACTGTAAGAAAGAGATAGAAGGCTTTGCG
>JAGCRH010000025.1 GCA_017964785.1 Prevotella sp. | reverse complement strand
TTCTGCAAAATTACGAAAATTCTGCTAAACTCTGCCATTCATTAGCATATTTTTCGTATTTTTGCACCTATGAAAATATTCACGAGTGCTCAGATACGTGAGTTAGACAAATATACCATCGACCACGAGCCCATCAAATCCGTCGATCTGATGGAGCGGGCGGCCAAGGCCATCACCCAGGCTATCACCTCCGTATGGAGCAGGAACACCCCGATGGTCGTCTTCGCCGGCCCGGGCAACAACGGCGGCGATGCATTGGCTGTGACCCGCATGCTACTCGACCAAGGATATGATGTGCAGGCCTATCTCTTCAACATCTCCGACCATCTCTCCGAAGACTGTGCTGCCAACAGGGCGCGTCTCATCGACAAGAAGGTGAAGTCGTTCGTAGAAGTCACTCAGGAGTTCGACCCGCCCCACCTGAGAGAAGAAACGCTTGTCATCGACGGTCTCTTTGGCTCCGGACTCAACAAGCCTCTTGCCGGAGGCTTTGCCTCGCTGGTCAAATATATCAATTCCTCCCCTGCAAAAGTTGTCAGTATAGATGTTCCTTCAGGATTGATGACCGAAGACAACTCCTTCAACGTACGGGCAAACATCGTCCGTGCCGACCTCACGCTGACACTCGGACAGAAAAAACTATCCTTCCTCTTTTCAGAAAACCAACAACTCATCGGAGAAGTGAAAGTACTTGATATCCGACTGAGTCAGGAGGGTATCGATAAGATTGATGCCAACTTTGCGATTGCGGAAGAAAATGACATCCGTCCGCTGTTACTCAAACGCAACCCCTATGCCCATAAAGGTAATATGGGCAACGCCCTGATCATTGCAGGCTCTTACGGTATGGCGGGGGCCTCCGTGCTGGCCACCAAGGCCTGCTTCCGCTCCGGAGCAGGAAAGGTGACCACCCATACCCCCAAGCAGAACAGCGTCATCCTACAGATCAGCGTCCCTGAGGCCATCATCCAGTTCGATCGCGACGAGACTATCTTCTCTGAGGCTGTCGACACGGAAGACTTCGACGCCCTGGGCATCGGTCCCGGACTTGGTACCAGCGAACAGACCGCCATTGCCCTCATCACCCAGATACGCGGCACCCAGTGTCCTATCGTTGCCGATGCCGATGCCATTAATATCCTGGCCAACCACCGTGCCTGGCTACAGCAGATGCCCAAGGGTATCATCTTCACTCCCCACCCCAAGGAACTGCAACGGTTGGAGGGGCATAGCAACGACAGTTTCGAACTGCTCTCCAAGGCTCGCAGTCTGGCAGAACGCGTACAGGGCTATGTCATTCTGAAAGGACATCATTCTGCCCTATGCCTCCCTGATGGTCACGTTATCTTCAACTCCACAGGAAATGCCGGCATGGCCACGGCAGGCAGCGGCGACGTGCTCACGGGTATCATCACCGGACTGCTGGCCAGAGGCTACAAGCAACAGGATGCCTGTCTCATTGGCATGTACCTGCACGGTCTTGCCGGCGACATCGCTGCCCGTGAATTAGGTCAGGAAAGCCTGATGGCAGGTGATATTATCCATTACCTACCCTATGCATTCAAGAAACTAAGAGACTGATAAAAGTAAAAAGGTAAACAATAAAGATACAAATAATGATGAAAGATATTTTATTTAGTAAGGTTACAATGTGGGTAAAGATTTTACCTTTTTACCTTTTTACCTTTTTACCTTTAAATGCCCAGACTGTGACAACCCCCTACCAGCCTGGTGTCACCAACGAGGGGGCCGTCTACTTCCTTCCCAAGACTGCCATCCGCATCACTGTGCAGATAGAGAAGACCACCTATACCCCCGGTGATTTCTGCAAATATGCCGACCGTTACCTGCGTCTGAAGGATGTGCCCGCAGAACCCTCCGTCACCTACCGCATTACCGGCATCCGTCAGGAAGCCACCTTCACTGCCGACATCAACAAGCGTTTTTCCGTTAAGTTCGACCCGAAGACGGTGGCAGCCAACATCGCCCTCTCCGACGATGGTGTGCTGCTGGCTATCAATGCTGCCCCGAAACAGGTTCCGCTACAACAGCCTTTCAAGCCTGCCCCAAGCCCTGAGCCCGTTAACCCACGCCAGTATATGAGTGAGGAGATTCTGGCTGCAGGCAGCATTGCCAAGATGGCAGAACTCACGGCACAGGATATTTATGAAATCCGTGAAAGTCGCAACCTGCTCGTACGCGGACAGGCAGACAACATGCCGAAGGACGGCGCGCAACTGAACCTAATGCTCAACCAACTCGACAAGCAGGATCGCAGTCTCACCAGTCTCTTTGCCGGCACTACACAGAAAGATACGCTTGAGAAGACCATGACCATTGTTCCCAACAAGGAATGCAAACAGTCTCTACTGTTCCGTTTTTCGAAGAAATTAGGCTTCGTGGACGATGACGACCTCGCAGGCGTACCTTATTATATTATGATTGCCGACCTCCACGCCGTTCCTGTGTCAGATCCTGACGAGAAGAAAAAGCAGAAACAGGAGCAAGGGGTCTATGTGAACGTGCCTGGCAAGATGAAAGCCTCTATCTATAATGCTGATGGTGTTATCGTCACCAACGAGTTCCCTGCCGCCCAGTTCGGTAATGTCGAACTCCTCAGTGGCGCCCTCTTCAACAAACGCTACACCACGCATCTCTGGCTCAATCCCGTCTCGGGTGCCATCGATCGTCTGGAAGCCGAACAGCCAAAATAAAGTACAAAAAGAAAAACGACTTCCGGATGGAAGCCGTTTTTTTTTTGCATCTAATTCCTGATTAGCACTGAGCAAGTTTGCCGTCGGAACCGAGCACATTCACAATCTTGTGGATGTACATCTTCTTCATGTTCTCGCGAGCGGGCTTCAGATACTGACGAGGATCAAAGTCTCCAGGATGCTCAGCCAGATGCTTGCGGATAGCAGCAGTCATAGCCAGACGAGAGTCAGAGTCAATATTGATCTTGCAGACAGCGCTCTTGGCAGCCTTGCGGAGTTGCTCCTCAGGAATACCGATAGCGGCCTCGAGTTTGCCACCGAACTGGTTGATGGTGTTCACCTCATCCATAGGAACGGAAGAAGAACCGTGAAGCACGATGGGGAATCCAGGAAGTTTCTTCTCAATCTCTGCGAGGATATCGAATGCCAATGGCGGTGGAACGAGCACGCCGTTCACGAGAGTGCACTGCTCAGGAGTGAACTTGTGAGCACCGTGAGAAGTACCGATAGAGATAGCCAGAGAGTCGCAACCTGTACGAGTAGCGAAATCGATAACCTCCTCGGGCTTGGTGTAGTGAGACTCAGCAGCGCTGACCTCATCCTCAACACCAGCGAGCACACCAAGTTCTGCCTCAACGGTCACGTCGAACTGATGAGCATAATCAACAACCTTCTTAGCCAGAGCAACGTTCTCCTCATAGGGAAGATGAGAACCGTCGATCATCACTGAAGAGAAACCCATGTCGATACAATCCTTGCAGAGTTCGAAACTGTCACCATGGTCGAGGTGAAGCACAATCTCAGGATGTTCGCAACCCAATTCCTTAGCATAAGCCACAGCACCCTCAGCCATGTAACGGAGGATAGAAGCGTTGGCATAGTTACGAGCGCCCTTAGACACCTGCATGATAACGGGAGACTTTGTCTCAACAGCAGCCATCACGATGGCCTGCATCTGCTCCATAGTGTTGAAGTTGAAAGCGGGGATGGCATAGCCACCGGCAACTGCTCTCTTGAACATCTCGCGAGTATTCACGAGTCCTAAATCCTTGTAGTTTACCATAATAATTTACAATTTGACAATTTACAATTTATTTCTCTATTCTTTTCGGTTGCAAAGGTACACATTTTAGTTGAGAGTTGAGAATGGATAGTTGAGAGTTTAACTATTTTTGGCACTATGCTAACGTGTGACTATCCAGATAAGTCATCACACGCTCCCGATAGTTCTCCGTGATAGGCACGTAGACATCGTCAAACACAATCCTGAGGCGGTCGATGGTACGCACCTCAGGCATCCTAACCATAAAGGAACGGTTACAGCGAAGGAACTCCGGATGAGGTAATATATCCTCAAGTTTCCTCATACTCATCAGAGAGGCCAGTGTCTCACCATTCTTCAGGTGAAAACATAGATAATCCTTCACACCCTCAATATACAGGATATCATCTAGGAGAACACGGTGCAGTTTGTAGTCGCTCTTGATGAAGATGACACGGTCTCCGAAAAGAGAATACTCCTTTGGCTTGATACCAAACCAACTAAGTGCCTTCTGTGTGGAACGGAGAAAATCCTCATAGGATATCGGTTTCAGCAAATAGTCAATTGCATTGACCTTGAACCCTTCAATGGCATATTGCGGAAAGGCCGTTGTGAAGACAACACGGGTATCCTCAGGCAGAATCCTGGCAAACTCGATGCCGCTGAGTTCAGGCATCTGTATATCGAGGAAAAGTAACTGTGGTGGATCCTCACGCAACCTCTTCATAGCAGTAAGGGCACTGTTGTAAATGCCTACCAGTTCCAGATAGGACGTCTTTATCACATAACTCTCTAACAGACTGGATGCCAATGGCTCATCATCGATAATTGCACACGTAATAGTCATAAACTGATTTTTATTGTTGATAGATAAATCTTTCCGTCTTCACTCACGCCCTTCACCCACTCAAAGCGGTTGGGATATGCCAGTTCGAGGCGGCGCTGGGTCTGCATGAGACCTATGCCATGTCCGCTTCTGTCCTGAGTTGTCTTGGGATAGTTGGAGTTCTTAATCTCACACGTAATGGTGTCGCGCATTTCATGGTCGCCCACCTCCTCCTTCTCCGTCTTGATACTGATATTCACGAAACTCGGTTCCGTAGGACTGACGCCATGCTTGAAGGCATTCTCCACCAATGAGATAAACATCAGGGGCCTGATTTTTATATCGGGAACTTGTAGGTCTTTCGTAAACGTCACCTCTACATTCTGCGGCAGACGGATCTTCATCAGGTTCACATAACTGTCAAGGAATTGCAACTCATCCTGCAGGGGTACCTGGTTCAACTGGTTGTCGTAGAGCATGTGGCGCAACATCTCAGAGAGTTGCTTGATGGAATCCTGAGCGCGCTTGGGGTCGAAAGCCGTCAGCGCATAGATATTATTGAGTGTGTTGAGAAGGAAGTGAGGATTGATCTGCGAGCGCAGGTTTCTCAACTCCGACTCGGAGCGGGCTGCCTCTGCCTCTAAGCGGGCATCCTCATTGCGTTGCCAACGGGAGGCAAGCACGATAGCCGTTGCCACCGCTGCCGACATTGCCAGACTTACTATATCACGCATCGTGAAGAAGAACTTGTCGATGGAGGTCTCCTTGTAGCGGGGCATATAAGTACTAAACAGGTCGTTGGTAAAATTCACCCATGGGTGGAGAACTACACCGAAGGCCACAATCATGATAGTGTTGAAAAGCAGATAGTAACGCCGTTTCCCGATGACGAAGCATTTAGGCGTCAACCACAGGTAGTTGACGTAGAACACCACCATCATCAAGAACGGTGACACGCACGTCATTAGATAGTGGAGTGCAGACATACCATTCCCTCGCAGATAGGTCAGGGGCGAGAGGAACATAAACGCCCAGATGGCCACATGCAGGAATATGTATACTTTCTTATTCACTATTCACTTATTACTCATGACGGATGGCTTCAATAGGATCCATATTGGCAGCCTTTTGGGCAGGGATATAGCCGAAGAGTACACCGATGCACACACAGACGAGGAACGACACATAGATGCTCCATGCCGGTACGCTCGACGGCATACCGAACGACGAGACGAACGTACTCGCCGCCACACCGACAAGGACACCTATCAGTCCTCCCGTCACGGATATCAAAACCGACTCTATGAGGAACTGCAGCGAGATGACGGGGCCTGTAGCACCCACGGCCATACGCAGACCAATCTCCTTGGTGCGTTCCGTCACCGACACCAGCATGATATTCATGATGCCGATACCGGCCACCAACAGTGAGAAGGCCGCAGCCACCACGAGGATAATCGTCACGGTATCCATCGTACTCGACATCGTCTCCATCATCTCCGCCTGGGAACGGATGGTGAAGTCGTCGGCAGCCTCATCCTTCAACTTATGGTTGTCGCGCAATATCTGGGTCAGTTCCTCGATAGCGGCATCAGAGAGTTCCTCCGTCACCGCCGAGCAGACGATACTGGAGAAATAGGTCTGGGCGGCAATTCGCTTCATCACCGTCGTATAGGGCGCAATGATCACGTTGTCCTGGTCCATGCCCCATGAGTTATAACCTTTTGATTTCAGCACACCCACAATACGCATAGGGATACTCTTGAAACGGATGGTCTTACCGATGGGATCGGTGATTCCGCCAAAAAGTTCCTTGACAATCGTGGCACCCACCACGCACACCTTTCCGGCCTTCTTGATATCCTCCTCCGTGAAGCACTCACCCTCCTCGATGGTCCACTGACGGATTTCGAGGTAGTCAATCGACTCACCGTACATCGAGGCATTCGTATTGTTGTTACCGTAAATGGCCTGTCCTGAGGCGGTGACCTCCGGTGACACCTTCGTCACGAATTTCTTCTCCCTGACAATGCGCTCGTAGTCGGCCATCTTCAGGGTCTGCATGGCAGAGGGATCCTGACGTACACCGCCACGCATGTCAGCACCCGGACGGATGGTCAACAGATTGGTACCCATCGTAGAGAGTTCGGTGCGGATACTCTCTTTTGAGCCCTGTCCGATGGCCATCATGATAATGACGGCTGCCACACCGATGATGATACCCAACATAGAGAGGAACGAGCGCATCTTATTGCTCGCTACCGCCCGCAGGCTCACCTTAAATAGATTTAATATATTCATGCGTAAGCAAATTATTCACTTTTCACTATTTACTTAATCATCTTGCGGTGCCGGCATAGCGGCCAGAGCCTCGGCTGCCGACTTGATATTGGTATTGACGGTATCCTCGCGGATCTGACCATCGCGTAGGTTGATGTTCCTGCTGGCATATTCCGCAATCTCGGGGTTATGGGTCACGAAGATGATCGTGTTACCCTGCTTGTAGAGTTCCTGGAAGAGCACGAGCATCTCAAATGAGGTGCGTGTGTCGAGGTTACCAGTGGCCTCGTCGGCCAACAGCACGGCAGGATCATTCACCAATGCACGGGCAATGGCGACACGCTGCATCTGTCCACCCGACATCTGGTTCGACTTGTGGTACATCCTGTCACCTAATCCCACGGCCTGCAATGCTTTGATAGCCTTCTCACGACGCTCGGTAGCAGAGACTGAGGAGTTATACATCAGTGGCAGTTCCACATTCTCTAAAGCCGTAGTCTTCGGCAACAGGTTGTAGTTCTGGAACACGAAACCGATCTTGCGGTTGCGCAACTTGGCCCGCTGTGTCTTCGACATCGTACGCACACTAATGCCATCAAGGAAGTACTCTCCGCTAGTGGGAGTGTCAAGACAGCCGAGTTGGTTCAGCAAGGTCGACTTACCAGATCCCGACGTACCCTGAATGGTGACGAACTCGCCCTCGTAGATCTTAAACGAGACACCACGCAGGGCCTTCACCGTCTCACTGCCCACCTGGAAGTAACGCTTCACATTCTGCAGTTCGATAACTACTTTTCTATCTTCCATCACTATTCACTTCTATTGTGGTCTTCTTGGGGCCTGTGCGCCGCCGTTACTGCTCTGTCCGCCCTGACCAGCCTGTCCGCCTTGGGCGTTCCTGTTCCTATTTCCCGGACGCGGCATGAAGGGGTTCTGTCCCTGTGTGCTTTGCGGCATAGCCATCTCACCACCGGAAATCTCGAAGTCTGTCAGCACCTCCGTACCCTCGGCGATACCACCGATAATCTCCGTCATCACACCGTTGGTGGTACCAGTCTCCACCTTGTGAGCCTTGAACACATTACCCTCCAGAGTCCATACCTTACGCATACCCTCACAGTCCTCGATGGTCTGTCCATCTTTCAACAGTGCCTCATTGGGTTGGAAACGCAAAGCCTTGGCAGGTACAGTGAGTACATCGTTTTTCTCCAACGTAAAAATAGTCACATTGGCTGTCAGTCCGGGTTTCAGTTTCAAGTCTACGTTGGGGGCACTGATCACCACCTCGTAGGTCACCACATTACTTTCTGTTGTAGCCTGCTGGCGCACCTGTGTCACATTTCCCTCAAAGGTGTCTTCGGGGAAGGCATCGACGGTGAACGCTACACGCTGACCCTCCTTGACGCCACCGATGTCAGCCTCGTCGATGTCGGCAATGACACGCATGTTTGTCAGGTCCTGGGCAATGGTAAACAGTTCCGGGGTATTGAACGAGGCAGCCACCGTCTGACCTTCCTCCACCGACTTCGACAGCACCACACCGTCAATCGGCGAGGTGATGGTGGCATAGCCGAGGTTTGTCTGGGCACGCTGCACACTCTCACGCGACTGTGCCACCTGCTCCTTGGCCTGCTGATACTGCAAACAGGCACTCTCAAACTCGTCAGCACTCACCAGTCCCTTGTCGTAGAGGGTCTGATAACGCTTAAAGTTACTCTCCTGATAGTTCAGTGAACTCTGTGCCGAGGCCAGACTGGCCTTCTGGGCATTCAACTCACTGATGAGGTTGGTACGGTCTAGTTCGGCAATTACCTGTCCGCGCTTCACCACGGAGTTGTAGTCTACATAAAGACGACTCACGATACCTGACACCTGGGTACCTACGGTGACGCTGGTCACGGGTTCAATAGTACCTGTGGCGGTGATAGAGGTCTGGATATTTCCTTTCTCTACCTTGGCTGTCTCAAACGTTACCTTCTCTTCCTTCTTACCTCCCGAGCATTTCCATACGGCGAGGATGATCACAACGATCACGGCGATGGCAATCCATCCTTTCTTTCCAATCTTCTTCATATCTTCTTTTTACTTTTTTACCTTTATTTGATTTCTCCGGTTCTGTAAAAATCCAGCATCTGCTTGTTGTAGATGGTCTGGTACTTCGACTGCAACTGGTTCTGCTGAGCCTGTAACAAATTGTCTTTGCCTGCCAACAGTTCCACAATGTTCTTCAATCCCAAACGGAACTGCTCCGACAGCAGGTCGTAACTCATCTGTGCACTCTCCACACTGCTCATCGATGCCTTGTACTTCATCTGGTTTGTCGTGGCGTTAAGCCAGTACTGCTGGATATCGCTGTAAAGCGTTTTCTGCTGATCCTGTAAGTCGAGTTGAGCCTGCAACTGCTGTATCTTCGCTTTATTCACGGCGGTCTTCGTCGAACGGGCATCATAGATAGGCACACTCACACCTACCCCCACACTGGTATTCACGTTGGTCTTCATCTGCGAACCCCATCCGTCGTTACTCAATGAGTTAGTCGAGGTGGTCACACCGCCCGTCAGACTCACGCTGGGCATCCAGCCTGCCTTGGCAATGCCGAGACTCACGTCGCTACTCTTGATGGCTAAGCGCGAGCGTTCCAACTCCGGACGACTCAGCAGGGCCTGCTCATAGACAGCCTGCAAGGCGGGAATATCGGAGAGTATCTGGGCCTCAGTAATCTCGGGAATCTTCACATCGAAGTCTTGTTCATCGGTAATCTCCAAGAGTTGCTTTAGTTGGAGTTTGTAGTTCAGCAACTGACTCTGCGTCTCTACAATGCCATACTCGTCGTTAGCGCGCTGTGAGGTAAGTTGGGCCAGGTCGGCCTTCGACATCTTACCCACGTTCAGCATCTCCTGTCCGCGTTCCTCGTTCTTCTTGCTGGTTTCCAATGTCTGCTGACTGACCTTCACACTCTCGTCCAAATAGAGTATCTGGGCGAAGATTTGAGCGATACGCTCCTGGATACTGTTCGCCGTCTCCTGCATTTGCAAGTCGGCCTGTTGCTCAGCCAACTGGTCCAGCGTCACCGTCTTGGTGTTACGTCCACCGTTCCAGACGGTCCACTGTCCGTTCACGGAGTAGTTGCCATTGTACGAGGTCTTCTTCACGTTCGAATTCACCACACCGTTGGTCACGGTCATCATGCCTGTATCTTTCCATGGCTGGTAGCCCAGACTCTGGTTGGTTGAGGCACTCACAGAGGGCAACAATGCCGCCTTGGCACCTTTCAGGTCTTCCGTCGCACTCTCCTTTTGGAGTTGCGACTTTTTCAGGGTGATGTTGTTGGCCAGTGCATAGTCAATGCAGTCCTGCAGCGACCACTGCTTCTGCGCGAAGGCAGAGCCCACAGCCAGCATCATTCCCGTCAATAAAACAAGTTTCTTCATTATTTCTTTTTTGATAATATCTTTTTGCGCTGCAAAGGTACAAAAAAATCCCCGAAAGCCAATCAACTTTCGGGGATTTTTTGTTTCTCAACGACTACTTTTCCGTGTCGATGACTTTCCAGATGCCGGCAGCCAGTGCACCACCCACAAACGGACCAACAATGAATATCCACAGGTTAGCCAGCGCCGTGCCACCTTCGAAGATAGCGGGAGCAATGGAACGGGCGGGATTAACCGATGTACCGGTATAGCGGATGCAGACCAGGTGAACCAGAATGAGCGACAGACCGATGGCCAGTCCGGCAAAATTGTTGGTAGCGCCGTTGGTCTTGGCGGTTGCACCCAGAACGACAAGTACAAACACACAGGTGAAGATGATCTCTGCCAGGAGTCCGCCCAGCATACTCACATTGGCCTGCAAATCGTTGGCACCAGTACCATCGAGGCCTGGAACATTCTCAGTGAGGATATACAACAGCAGGGAACCGATGAAAGCACCAATCACCTGGAAGAGCATATACATGCCACAATCCTTACTACTCATACGACCACTGAGGAAGCAGCCCAGCGTGATGGCGGGATTGATGTGACAGCCACTGATACCGCCAATGGTATAAGCCATAGCCACCACTGCCAGTCCAAAGGCAAAAGCCGTACCTACCACAGCAGGAATGTTGTTTACAGGATCACAACCCAGACTCACGGCGACGCCGCAGCCCATCAACACGAGCACCATCGTGCCCACCATTTCAGCAAAATACTTTTTCATTGTCATTTGTTTTTAAAGAGTTAGACATATTGTTAATTACTATTTGGTTTCCTTACTGTCCGCCCAGACGCTCGAAATACACCGCGATGTCATCCCACGTCTTGAAGGTGTCGCTGCCGAAGCGTATCAGTGTCGCCATTCCGTCGGTTTTCTCCGTGTCGATGAGATAGTCGCCGTAGAGCAGGTGCTTTTGGTTGGTGAAGATAGTATGCCCGTAGGCAGGCACATTGATGTAGTCGTAGAGCAGTTTCAGCGTCCAGGCATATTGTTCAATCTCCACAGGAGCGGGTGCCACGAAGAACAACTGGTAGGTCTCCAACAGCATCCGGATGGTCTTCTGCGCCGAACTCATCGGCTTCTGCCATTTGTCGAAGAGCGTTGCCACGTTGATATAGATGATCGGACGCTCCCTACCCTCCTGCCTGTCGTCTATCCAACGGATCACCGGCACCACTGAGTGCATAAACGACTGGTCGTTCATCCTGTGCTCCCCGTGGAAACGGATGGCCTTCGGGTAATGCTCACGAAACAGGTCATAGGTGTTCACTGTGGTGTCCTCATCGCCGAAGAGGCCCCACACGCGTTGCCGTTCCTCGTCGTTGATGCCCGCAAAGCACTGCTCCGTCATCTCCTTGTATTCCTTCACCAATGCCTTCGTCACCATGAAGTCCTGCACGCCGTCTTGACGTGGGTTCTGGAAGTGCTGTGCTCCTATCATCCCGTGATCCTTCATCGTATCACCCATCTGCAAGGCAGGATTTACTAGGATACGGTCGTAGCCGTAGAGCATCTCCGCATACATGCCACCCATTGACGTACCGATGATGAGATCGGGTTTTTCCCTGCTGCATGTATCACGCAACAACGCCATCGCTTCTTCTGGTCGGATGGGCAGGTCGGGCGCAATCACCTCGGCATTGGGCAGTACTTCCCGGATGCGGCGCACCGTCCCGCTCTGCCCCGATGAGGCAAAGCCGTGCACGTACATCACCTTCTTGCATTTAAACAATTCGGGAAACTGCTTGATATATGGGTTAATCTGTTCCATTAAATTATGAGTTAGAACTGCCAACGGTTAGGTATCTGACGCTCGGGCCAGAGATGCTTGGCGTAAGTGTAATGATACAGTTCGAAAAGTTTCGTAAGACGTGTGAGACGTAGCCAGAAGGCATTATAGTCCTTCCGCCCGGGCTGTGTCCACTGCACTTCGGCAAGGGCCGACATACGCGGCAGGGCCTGATACTCGACCATACTCTCGCTGGTCATATACTCTGTCCAGAGATTGGCCTGCACACCCAGGATATGACTGCGAGCCACCTCGGAAAGGTAGTCGGGGGCAGGGTCAAAGTTATAGACTTTCTCAATGGGGATGAAACCACTGCAACGACTGGGTTCGAACTGCGTGTCCTCCACCTGCTGGTAGTCGAAGTAACAATACGAAGTAGGTGTCATGATGACATCGTGACCTGTTGCGGCAGCCTTTGCGCCACCCTCCGTACCTCGCCACGACATGATCATCGCATTACGGGGACTACCGTCGAGAATCTCGTCCCAACCCAAGGCACGACGGCCTTTCGAGGCGAGAAAGTTGAAGATGCGACGGGTGAAGAGTCCCTGATATCTTGCGCTAATGGTGAACATCGGCATTTCCCGTACACTCGTCATCGGCATTTCCCGTACACTCGTCATATCCGCACCGAGCCTACCTTCAAGGACATCTTTAAGGTAGGCATCCTTACACTTCTCACACTGCTGCCAACGGTCTGAAGGAGCCTCGTCGCCACCGATGTGAATGACCTCGGAGGGGAAGATATCCATGATCTCTGTGAGCACATCTTGGACAAACTCATAGACTTTAGGATTTCCTATGCAGAGTACATCCTTATACACACCCCAATAATGTCCCACCTGATAAGGGCCACCAGTACAGCCGAGTTCAGGATAACTGGCGAGGGCAGCGAGCATGTGACCAGGCATGTCGATCTCAGGAACAACGGTGATATGACGCTCGGCAGCATAGCGCACAATCTCCCGAGCCTCAGCCTGCGTGTAGAAACCACCGTAGGGAATGTTGTCGTCAAGGTCAGAATTGGTGCCGATGATGGTACCTGAGCGCTGAGAACCGACTTCCGTAAGTTTCGGCCATTTCCTGATTTCTATGCGCCAACCTTGATCGTCGGTCAGGTGCCAGTGAAACACGTTCATGTTGTGTAGCGCCAACAGGTCGATGAACTTCTTGATGAAATCGACAGACCAGAAGTGACGCGAGCAGTCCAAATGCATCCCTCGCCAGGAGAAACGCGGAGCATCTTTCACGATAACCGCAGGAAATGCAGCATTCGTCACCTTCAGGCCAAGCGTCTTCCTCAATGTCTGGATGCCATAGAAGACACCGGCAGCGGAACCGCCGATGATAGAAATATCTTTCTGGTTAACGGTGAGGTGATATGCTTCAGACGGGGTGATTGTCGGAGCAACAGACAGGTTGATGTAGCGCACCTTATTATCACGCTTCTTGGCGATGGGTAGCGTGAGGGACGTGAGATCCTTCAGATAGGACTGCAGGAAGGCAGCCTCGCGCTGCAGATCATCGGGGGCGATAATCTGCACGGTATTATCAATCACAAACGGTTCGCCTTGCTGCAAGCCGATATCCTGCGGCAGCGGCACCACTTCATACTGCGCCATTGCCGGGCTAACGGATAAACAACAAATGAATAATAAACCTATCAGAGACCTTCTATCCATCTTTGCAATCATCTATAAACTATAAACAGTAAACTATAAACTAAAACTTGTACTCTACAAACGCTTCCATCGCCTCGTAGCAGGCAAGTCCGAGACTATCGTAGCGGCGGGCAGTATCGCGGTTGCGATCCTGAGCCCGTTGCCAGAAGAGACGTTCATCGTTGCCGAGGAAGGGTGCACTCTCCATCTGACTCTGATGACGGAGGATGGCATTCCGTTTCTCCCGGAGTTCCTCAGGTGACATAGGTACGCACATCTCGATGTCGGCGACATCCCACTCCGACCATGCCCCACGATACATCCACACACGGCAGTCGTCGAGCCAAGAAGCATTATTATCCTTCTCTTCCTCAATCGCCGCCAATACTACATCGGTGCATTTGCGGTGAGTGCCGTGCGGATCGGCCAGGTCGGCAGCAACATAAATCTGATGGGGCTGGATATCGGCGATGAGTGCCTGAACAATACGGACATCCTGTTCGCTGACTGGCAGTTTTTCTATCTTCCCACTCTCGTAGAAGGGCAGGTCAAGGAAGTGGATATGATCCTTATGAATACCATTGTAGCCACAGGCATTACGTGCCTCACCGCGACGGATCAATCCTTTGACGGTGAGGATAGCACGGTTGTCGAGATCACTTTCGGCCTTCTGTTTAATATAACTCATAATCTCACTGTAACGGATCTTAATGACCTCGTCGGAGCCATTGGCAAAGAGTTGGTTGAAGCCGTTGATGAAGTGCATGTAAAGGCGCACCTCCTCATCTGCTACGGCGATGTTACCTGAGGTTTCGTAGGCGATATGCACATCGTGCCCCTGTTGCATGAGACGACGGATGGTACCACCCATGGAGATGACATCATCGTCTGGATGGGGTGAAAAGACGATGACACGCTTGGGATAAGGCAGTGCCCGTTCCGGACGGGTGGAGTCGTCGGCATTCGGCTTGCCGCCAGGCCATCCCGTGATGGTGTGCTGCAACTCGTTGAATACCTCGATATTCACCAGTCCTGCCTGTCCGCCAAACTGTTCCACAAGGTGTCCGAGGCCATTGTCTTCATAATCCTTTGTTGACAACTTCAGCACAGGCTTGCCAGTCTTGTTGCATAGTTCGATGACCTGACGTCGTAATGCGTGGTCAGGCATCTTGATCGTTGATGTGAGGTTCAGATTCATAGACTATTCGTTTGTTGGTAATAGGACAACGCCAGTCTGCTTTTTACCGTCCATCATAATCTTCAAGGGCATCTCGAAGCGGACGTGGCGCACATACTCTGTCTCCTCGACGGCAGGCATCGCATCAAGCACCTCCTTCTGGAAGATGCCATCACCCGTATAGGTGTTGATGGTAAAGTAACCGACGCCGAAGGAGGTCAGGTTCTGGAAGAAGTGGGTGCCCTGTGAGGGATCGACGTGGTAGTTCTTCAATCCCGTTTCCACGATGACGCGGGCGGCACTGATATGGGGCCACTTCACGGGGATGCCGAGCCAGTAGTCGGAGGATCCCCAGCGTCCAGGCCCAATCAGCACATAGTTCTTGTCCTCATCGAGGAAACGGCTGTTGATGCGTTCTATCTCCGAGGCGATGGTGGGGTTGTTGGCAGCGGTAAAGTCCTCGTCGGTTTTGACATACACCACATCGAAAACATCCTCCGAGATACCGTGACCCAGGGAGTTGTTGGAGCGCAACAAGCACTCTGCATCGGGAATCTTTTGCAGGTCTTCGTCGAGTACCTGTTTGGAGTCGACGATGGGACGGATTTGGAGCAGGTAGAGGGTACCGGTCTTGTCGGCATTCAGGTTACCTGCCAGTTCGATTTCCACAGGTCGGCGCATCTCCTCAGAACCATACTTCTGCGCCATTTGGAGTAACTCAGGCAATGGGAATATACCCTGTTGGAGCACCCCACAGAAAGAGATAATCTTGCGTCCGCCCTCGTAGAGACCGTCACGGATGAGTTGATCTACGGGGTCGTAGGTAGAGGCGATATAGTTCAGGGAGCCGTCGGCATCGGCCTGTTTGACACGTAGGCTCTTGATGTTAAAACCGTCATCGACCTTGAAATCGCCACCAACATGCGACATATCCAGCGCATAGAAACGCGTCTGCGTCTCCGACAGGGCTGTCTCCATCTCCGAGGTTTGGAGCACCTGTGTGGGATGATAGGGCGACACACGGAGTGTCTGTCCGCCATCGACAATATATTTTCCTAATCCGAGGGCTAAAGAGGCGATACCCTCCTCGGCCTTCTCATCGCCGATGGGATAGTAGTTCAGCGAACGGAGCACACCGGAGAAGTTGGGATAGTAGAGGTCGCCATAGCGCTTGCCCACCACTTCCTGTAAGATGACAGCCATCTTCTCCTGATCGATGACATTCTGCGTCGCCAACATATAGGCCTTCGAGTCCTTGTAATAGACAGAAGCATAGACACCCTTGATGGCACAGGCCAACATCCGCAACATCTCATATTTGTCGTCGAGATAGGGAATCATATAGGTACTATATATACCGGCGAAGGGCTGGTAGTGGGAATCTTCAAGGAGCGACGACGAACGGACGGCTATCGGCGACTTCACTGCATCAAAGAAAGTGAAGAAGTCGGCTATCAACGAGTCGGGCAACTGGGCCCTAAGAAAATGTTTCAATATCTCCTCGTCAGGTGCATCGCTGAGGGCTATCGGATAGAGGTTGTTCTTCTCCATAAACTCATCGAAGAAGTCGGTACAGAGCACGACTGTCTTCGGGATCGACACCTCGGCACCCTCAAACTGGTTCAGTTCGGGGTGACGTTTGATGATACGGTCGAGGAACGCCAGGCCCCTACCCTTGCCTCCCAAGGAACCCTCACCAATACGGGCGAAGTGGGAATAGTGGTCGAACTTCAAACGGTCGAACACCGCCACCACACCGATATTCTTCATCCGTCGATACTGTACGATGGCGTCGAAGATGATCTGTCGGTGGGCATCGACATCCTGTAACTTGTGCCAGGTGACATGTTTCAGGAAGGCCGACACGGGGAAGATAGCACGGGCACAGAGCCAACGACTCATGTGGTTGCGCGACACGTGGTATAGCATCGAGTCGTTGGGTATCTTGAAGATATTATCCTGCAACTCCTTCAACGACGACACACGGAAAATCTCCTCTTTCGTCTTGGGGTCGCGGAAGATGAAGTCGCCAAAGCCCATGTGTTCCTCCATCAGGTGGTGCAGGTCGACATTCATCTTCGTGGAGTTCTTGTCAATGAAATGGAAACCCTCCGCCTCGGCCTTCGCACGGTTCAGTGTCTCCTTCGAGTCGAGGATCAGCGGCACGTACTCGTCGCGACGACGGATCTCACGGAGCAGTTTCAGTCCAGCCTCAGGGTCGCCCTCCTCCACGTGCGAGAGTCGTCCACGAACACTGTGCATCGGGAAACGGGTATCGGAGATGACACCGAGGGTATTCTCGTGATACTTGTTGTAGATAGCCATCGCCTCCTCGTAGTTGGTGGCGAGCACCACCTTGGGGCGTCCCCGTTTGCGCTGGGCAGCAGCGTGGGGATTGAGGGCCTCCGTAGAGAAGCGCTTCGACTGCGCCAGTATATAATTATAGAGGTTCGGGAGCACGGAGGAGTAGAAGCGGATGTTATCCTCCACCAAAAGGATCATCTGCACCCCCGCCTCGCGGATATCGTGCTCGATATTCATCTTGTCTTCCAACAGTTTGATGATCGACATGATGAGGTTGGTATTTCCCAACCAACAGAACACATAGTCGAAGACCGACATATCCTCGTTTTCGATGCGCTTGGTGATACCGTGCGAGAACGGTGTCAGCACCACACAGGGGATGTTCGGATGCGCTGCCTTCACCTCACGGGCCACGGTAAATGCATCGTTGTCGGCATTACCCGGCATACAGATCACCAGGTCGATGTCCGTCGTCTTCAATACCTCATTGGCTTCCTCGGTGGTAGACACCTGCGTGAAAGTGGGCGGGTAGCGCATACCCAACTCCATATACTCGTCGAAAATCTTCTCATCGATGCGTCCGTCGTCCTCCAACATAAAGGCATCGTAGGGATTTGCCACGATGAGCACGTTGAAGATACGCCGTGTCATGATATTGACGAACGACACATCCTTCAAATAAAACTGGTTCCACTCCTGTGGTATCTTGCTTGCTTCTGCCATAGACTAATCCTTTTTAGGTTTAATGGGTTCAATGGGTCTAATGGGCTGGTTGGGTTGGCTGGGCCCATTATACCCATTCCTCCTCTGCCAATCCTTCCTCGCCCGATACATCTCTTCCTTAATCCCTCCATTCTCTATGAAGTCCCGCTTCATCCACTCGATCATCCCCCTCAGCAACACATCGCACTGATGTATCAGCGTGATGGCGATATTCGCTATCGTCTCATCGCTCCGCTCGCGGATCTTCTCGCGATAGATGGCCGAGTCGAGGTGGGCCTTGCAGAAAGCGCGCGTCTTCACCGCTCTTGGGTCATTCAGTTTCCATTGCTCCAACTCTCGCACGCGGAGATAGTCCTCATAGTCGAGCAATAGTTCATGTAGTGAGGCTCGGTTGACATTGGCGAGTTTGATTTCCATCTCGCGAGAAGTCACACCGTCGATGGTGCCCTCGGCAAGGTTCTGCTTCCCGGAACGGGCAGCCTGGATCATCTGGTCGATGGTACGGTCACCTGGTTTCAGGAACGTATGGGCAAAATAATACGTCACATCGTAGCTGCACTCCGCCTTGCGGAATGCCTTCATCGTACGATAGTCGTTGTCCTGCCTGAGGAAATCCTTGTTTTCTGCCATATCGGGTACAAAATTACTATATTTTTCCGATATTACGAAAAAAAACAGCAGCAAATAATGAGTTGTTTGTGAAATAATTGCTAAAAGTCGTTGCTGCCTCGTCCCCTTTGCCATTGACAGGAACGACGAGATTGGCTTCGCGTCACGATACCTCTACGAGAGGGAATGGCGGCGAAGATCATTAAAGGTATATACGGAAAATCTATTTGGGAGGATGCGCTGGCGATTCAGCGGCATCCTCCCAAATAGATTTAGTTAGTGAATCACCATATACTTCTTTCTTCACTTAATCCATACTTTCTTTGTTGTGCCATCACTTTGTTTGATAATATTGAGGCCACGACTGAGTTTGTCGGTTTTTATTCCACCAAGATTGTATATACCCTTTGTGCTTGCATTCATTATTGTTGGTGATTCTATTCCGCTGTATTCTTTTAATGCAACGGGGCGTACTGTATATCCTTGACAACGAGAACCACACCAACCCCATGCGGAATGCCAACTTTCATAGAAACCGAGAATATTAGCAGTATCATAAATGTAAGAGGACTCCATATATTCACCACCAACATTATCTTGGTTGACATAGTAGTACATGTAGCCAGAAGCAGGGAGAAATATGCTATTTCCATTTGGACCGGTCACTTTGTATCCGTTTCGGCCATTGACTTGCATCCAAGTCCATGAACAACTATTTACTAATTCTTCGCCTTCTTCACGGGTCGGTGTATGCCATGCACTTCCCCAATTAACAAAAGCGGCATCATCTTCATTGTCTAATTTGGTTTTATTGTCAACCGTACCATAGTCTGATGAGGAACAATATTTTGTAATAGTGGTTTTGCTGCCGTTTGCGTATTTATAGTTAGACCAAAGATATAATTCCTTAGGCTCTGTTTCTCCGAAAGCAAAATAGTAACCAGATTCTTCTTTACTATTTGCACCTACATTACATGTTGCCCAAAGATTTCCACTAGGAAGCCCCAAGTCTATATACTCATGACCATTTATCTCGTAGACTGGAGGCAATGGTGGATTTAAAATGCTGTCATCAAATGAATTCGTATCAAACTCTTCTATAGAGGAGAACCGATTCCAATAATTGGCCGACTGATAATATGATAGGCAATTATAAGGGACATATATACTAATGGTGGAGTAATGTGATTCATCAAACACGTCATACTCTCCATACCATAACCAATCATCGTGGACATAATGTTCAAGTTCTGGCGGATAGGTGTTGAAGCAGAATATTTTTGATAAAGAGGGACATCCGTAGAATGACATATAACGTACTTGTTGCAAGCCTGTACCAAACACCACAACCGCTAATGAAAGACAGCCATTGAAGGCCGCATTTTGGATAGTTGTAACACTATTGGGAATTACGATACTATATAATCCACTACCAGAAAAAGAATACGAACCTATTTCTGTCAAGCCTTCTGTCAGTTTTATCGTTTTCAATGATTGACAATTGCCAAAAACAAAAGTTCCTGATATTTTTTTAAGAGTATTTGGCAAGACTATTTTTTCAAGTGACAAGCAGCCAGAAAAATTTTCACCTTCAAGAGTGGTAATACTTTCTGGAATCTCTATCGAGGCAATAGAAATGCAATTTGCGAAAGTTCCTATGCCTAATGTAGTTAAACTATTGGGAAGAGAAACGTTAGAAAGTGTATTGCAATTGGCGAAAACATTATTGCCGAGTTGAGTTACGCCATAAGGAATAGAGATAGAATTCAGATTGATACAGCCATTAAAAGCATTATCCTTTATCCACACAAGAGTACTTGGCAAAACTACAGAAGAAAGTTTTGCACAGTTACGAAATGCATTCTCTCCAATAGATGAGACTTCATATGTTTTCTCGTTTATTGTAACATAATTCGGAATGTATATATCCCCTTCATAAGTATTATAGGTACTTTCTGAGTAAGTAACCTCCAGTTCATACGGATTAAGCCGATTGTAATAGATTCCATCTTGCAGATAATCGTATGCCATAACGCTCTGCGATAAAGCAGTTAACAAAAAAATTGTTGCTAACACAAATTGAATAGTTATCTTTCTCATATCCATAATGTTTTCTATTAAATAATCTTTCTGTCCTCATCATCGACAAAGGCCTTACTAACCATATGGAAATAGCGCAGCCCCGCCATATTCCCATACAGGCTTGCGACAGCCTCAAATCTCCTATGGTGAAGTCTGCGCTATAATGCACACACTCCAACGGAGATTTGGGTTTGCTCTCTTTCTCTTTCGAGGTCGCAATTCGTATGGAAAATTGAGCCAACAAAAATCATGTGTCTATAAGAACACGCTGCAAATATACACAAAAAAAATTCAATTTCAATACCTTGAAATGCTAAAATCACATAAAATGAAACGAATTTGTTCATTTTTTCGCTTTGTGATGCACTGAATGAAAGAAAAAAAGACTATATTAATATTCAGAATATCATCTTTGATGGAAAGAGAACGTTATAGTTTTCAAGAGACAGGAAACTAACACAACTCCCAAAGACTCATCAGGACAAAAGAAATACTTCTCCCACTCGATAATGAGGCACAGAGAAATGATACCTAAGGGTTATTGGGGAAAGAACCCGTAGTAACAGGGAAAAAGGTTAAGGGTAACAGGGAGAGACCCTAAGGGTAACGAGAAAAGGGCGCTCGGCCACATTGATGCGGGCGGGCGCCCTTATATCTGCGAGCGGACAGCCTTATTTATGGGAGCGCCCGCCCTTTTCCGATATTCATACCTTTGAAGTAGGATTATACTTCTGAGGGGCAGATGCTATTCTATTTAGGCTTGTTTCTTGGGGAAAAAGAGCCAGCGGCGGCTTTCGCGCACCTTCCAAAGTCGAGGATGCTCACCTTTACAGAGGCTGTCGAGATAGGTCTTGGCTGAATCACGCTTCAATCCACTGAAAATCATAAACTCTGGTATCGTCGTGTAGCCCAGTTTCATACTGCGCTTCAAGGCCTCGTCCATCGCCTGTTCGTCGTACATCTGACTATTGCCTACTGACGCATCGCTCTTCCGATAGCCCTCACGGTTTCTGCCGCCCTCCCTCACAAACTCCTTCGAGGGGATAAACTCCAAACCAGCATAGACGATATCCCTGCCAGTAATGGTCTTCGGATCGGTATGCTCGCCCAGCAATTTCAACTTAGGGGCAAACGAACCAATTGGCGTCTCTATGCGATAGCCTTCCGAGAGCCAACGTCCACCCGTTTCCATCAACACATTAAACACCTGTTGAAGTTCTCCTGGCCGCAGCCCACGATATTTGACACAATACTCGTCCAGTTGCTTAAAACTCTTCTTCATCCCCTTAGCGGGGCGGACATAAAGTAAAGGCTTACCATCCTCACCCTTCGTGGGGCGAGGATGGATTTCAAATTCTATTCCGTCAGTCTTACGTGGCATAATCAATTAGAAATAAACGTAGTGGAAAAATTTCTGAATCTCTTCGTGGATAGCCCTCGATGGTCTGGGCTGCCAGTTCAAGGGATATCCCATCGATTGCAATAGGGGGTAAATATCTTATGAGGTATCTGGAGTTCTGTGGCTATCTTACGCCAGTCTTTGATGGCATCACGAACCTCCTCTATGATTTCGACGGCTTCCTGATGTTCCAGCATGTAGTTATTGCATGCAGCGAGCAGGATATTGACATCCGACTGCTCCGTGTATTGGTCAATCAGCAGGCATTGATGCAATTTGACTCCAGGATTTATGTCGTATGCAGGTGAGAGTGTCCAACCTTTCGGAGTAAGCAGAAAGCCGTGATTACGGAGGTGGTCATCAGTGTTGCCGAACATCACGTTAAACGCTATCCTGCGATAGAGTTCTCTGAGGTTCTGCCCTGTATCTACACATCCTTGCAGTATGAAATCTACGATGTCCAGATATCCGTTTCCCGTGCTGCTGCCAGCACCATCCTCTAAACCAAGTAGCGACATGGCCGAAGCAAAATGGATGCGCTTGCCTTCTGCCGTTCTGTCAAAACGTTCGGAAAGAAAGAGGTCGCGGTCTTTCGACACTTTGATAGTACGGGTCTTGGCAACATTGATACCAGCAGCGGCTGCCAACCGATGTGAGAAGTGCTCTATGAGTTCTGTATTCTCCAAGTCCTTCTTTGAAGGGAACTTTGCTACATAGAGTCTGCCGTCGGTATCGATGACATTGGCTTTAGGACGAGCACCACCGAGTGAGGTTCCAGGGTCGATCAATTGGTCGAGCCAGCGTTGTTCTGGCAATTCGTTTCGTTCCTCTGCCAACTCAATCTCATGACAGGCATCGCAGAGGGCACGAAGACTCTCGATAGGAGGTACACTGTATTTGGCGCTGGCATTCATATAGTCATTGCTATCTTCATTCTTGTAACGGATGCCACCCATACGAGTGAAGTCCTCAATGCCGATGAGGTAATCATAGTTGGTGAGCATTCGCATGGCTCTGCCCTCTGCTTGTGCTGTCAGTCGTTCTCTGCGGTCGAGCAATAACCGGCCCCATCGGTCAGGGAAGGAATCTTTGACAAAACCAAACACGCTATCTGTGCCACGGGGGTGTTGCAACGAAGGCACGTTCATCAGGTCACCACTCAGCACAATGCCGCCATACTGTTTCAGCCATTCATGCGAATACTCAAAGACAAAGTGATCCTTGCCTCGGACACGTTCGTAGCCCAAGGTGCCTATCTCCTGCGGTGATGTAAGGAAATCGAAATCTGCGTAAACCGTAATCTTTTTCATTTCCTCAACAATTCCGCATCTTGAAGTTGTCTGCCAAGAGCATCGTCGGCAGCGAGCAACGAGATGTCTTTTTCAAGATTCAGCGCAAAGAGTATGCGCGCATAAATACCCATGGAAACCGTCGGGTCGCCATGTTCTACCTTAGAGACAGTCAGACGTGTCACCGTTGCTCTGTCTGCAATGTCCTGCATAGAAAGATGCCTGCGCTTTCGTGCCAGCATAATCTGTTCACCCATGAGTTGCAACTGCTGTGTCAAGGCTCTTGGCATCATCTTCCCAAATGTATTCTTTCCCATAATTGTATCTTATCGGGCGCAAAGATAATACAAAATGTTTAATATAACAAACATTTTGAGAAAAACTTTGTCTGATGCCTCTTTTTTCTGAGTTTTGTTATCCGCAGTGGAAATACTGGGTGACAAGTTTCTGGATCTCTTCGGGGAAGCCCTCGATCTCACTCCGCAACCGCTCATCGTCGAAGGCACGGAGTTGGGCGATGATGCCGTCGATCATCGCAGGCGAGAAGACATTATGCTCCTCGAACACCTTGCGCTGTTTTTCGAGGCAGGCGGCAGAGGCGACGCAGGAATCCGGCAACTGTGCGAGAGTAGCCAGACGATCCGCATTCTCGGCAGCGTGGATATTCACATTGACGTAAGTCTGGGCTGCCAGTTCGAGGGCATTGTCCATCTCGAAACCGTGACGACAAGCCACACAGAGGCCTGCCAACAACTGATAGAGGTCAGCAGAGCCATCAGGCGAACGCATCTCCACCGTCTGTTTGATACTGGTGTCGTATCTCTCTTCCTTCTCCAGAGGATTGGCCTTGTGGCTCATATCCACATCTGCCGCCCAACCGAGGGGCACACGCACCAAAACACTACGGTTCCTGTCGCCCCAACATACATTCGTGGGTGCCTCCTGATGGGGCACAAGACGGAAGTACGATGTGGGATTCTTATTGCCGAAGGCGGTGATGGCTGGAGCCAGGTCCATCATACCGGCAATCATCTTACGGGCTGCCTCAGAGAGCACACCGTTAGCCAGCATCTGGTTCTTGCCGTCCTTCATGATGCGCATGTGGATATGCAGTCCAGAACCAGCCTTGCCAGTGGTGATCTTCGGAGCGAAGGTGACATCATAGCCCATCTGATAGCCAAGGTTACGGATGATCCACTTGGCCAACATCAACTGGTCGGCAGCCTGCTCTACGGGTACGGGCAGGAACTCAATCTCATTCTGCTCATAGTTCTTGCCGTTGATGGTGAAGTTGCCCACCTCAGAGTGACCGTATTTGATCTGTCCGCCAGCCTGAGCGATATACTGCATACACTGGGTACGGAACTCGTTGGCCTTGGCGTAAGGAGCCGACTCGTGGTAGCCACGCTGATCCTGAGCAGGGAACACCTCCTCATCATCGCTGATAACATAGTATTCCAACTCGCCCATCGCCTGATATTCCATCCCCGTCACTTCACAGAAAGCCTCAGCAGCCTTGTGGAGGGTGAACTCCGGAGAGGACTCCAACGGATTGCCGTCTTTGTCGAAGTAAGAGCAAAGGAGCGACACCGTCGGGATCTCGGCAAAGGGATCGACGAAGGCGGTACGGAAACGGGGCAGCACATAGAGGTCGCTGCTGCCAGCCTGGATGAAATTAAAGAGACTACTGCCATCGACACGCTCACCACAAGTGAGGATGGTCTCTAAATAGTCCAGATCGTTGATCACGAAGTTCAGCGTCTTCAACTTCCCGTCGCCGCCGGGATACATGAAGTTCACCATGCGGATGTCGTTCTTGACGATGTAGTCGATGATGTCGGCTTTGGTAAATTCCGCCGCAGGTTTTTGCAGCGCCGCCACAATAAGGTTGGCGCTAAGGGTCAGGTGTTTGTTGTCCATAATTCTGTTGTTGTTTTGAAGTTTGCGTTATAGTTTGGTTGCAAAGGTAATAAAAATCCGCGAAAGCGCAATGACTTTCGCGGATTTTTATTACCTTTGCACCCAATAACAACAAAATCAACAGCGAAATGAAAATGAAAACCCTTAACGTGATCGTCGCAGCGGCCTGCTGCACCCTGCTGGCTCTCTCGTGCCAGTCCAATCCCCAACAGTCAACCACCAGTACACTGCTCACCACTCCCGGCAACCCCTTCCTGCCACTTTGGGAGCACATCCCCGATGGTGAGCCGTATGTGTTTGAAGACCCCGACAATCCCGGAAAGCAACGCGTATATATTTATGGTTCGCACGACGACCTGGTGTCGGCCTACTGCGGACGCGATCAGGTGGTGTGGTCGGCTCCCGTGGAAGACCTGACCCAGTGGCGCTACGACGGTGTGATCCTCATTGTGGATAAGAACCGCGACGGCGAGCCCTTCGACTCTGCCAGTACCGCCGATGTGCTCTATGCCCCTGATGTCACCCTCGTGACGGATGCCAACGGCAAGAAGACCTATTACCTCTTCCCCAACGACCAGAATGGCGGACGCAACGGACTGATTGCCAAGAGCGACCGTCCCGACGGCCCCTTCGAGGTGTGTAACTGGAGCAAGGACAATCCAAATCTGGTGGACGGCGTATTGCAGTTCGACCCCGCTGTGTTCGTCGATGACGATGGACGCGTCTATGGATACTGGGGCTTCGAGCGTTCTATGGCTGCAGAGTTCGACCCCGCCACAATGGCAACTGTCAAGCCCGGCACCAAGATTGTAGAGGATATGATCTCAGGACGCAACCAACTCGGACGCTTCAAGTTCTTCGAGGCTTCCAGCATTCGTAAGATCAAGGATAAGTACGTGTTTATTTACAGTCGCTTCACGGAGGACGGTGAGTTCGGTCTGCCTACCAGCAATTATACCCTCGCCTACTGTTACAGCGACAACCCCTTAGGTCCCTGGACCTATGGTGGTACCATCATCGACGGCAGAGGTCGTGAGAAGGATGAGCAGGGCAACGTGATTGCTTCTGCAGTCCCTGACGGCAACACCCACGGCTCCATCTGTGAGATCAACGGACAGTGGTATGTGTTCTATCACCGCCACACGGGTACCGACGAATATGCCCGTCAGGCGATGGTGGCTCCCATCAGCGTGAAGGTCGAGGAAGGCAAAGGCGGCAAGGTAGAAATCTCTGAGGGCGAGTACAACAGCAACGGCTTCTCCCTCAACGGCCTAGATCCGTTCGAGCGTCACTCCGCAGGTATTGCCTGCTGGCTGACAGGCCCGAAGCCCTCTACCCATGAGTGGCCCAACAATACGTTCTACGGATCCTACGTAGAAGCCAGTTACGGAGCCGAGACAAATCCGGCTACGAAGGAAGCCCTCACCGCATCGAAGAACCTTGACGACCCCTACGACCTGCGCTATAACACCAACCGTGTCGTCAATAATACCGACGGTTCCATCGTGGGCTACAAGTACTTCAATTTCGACGCTGAGCGACTGAAGAATCCGAACTGTCTGATGCTTGTCGTACGTCTCATCCCCGAAGGCATTGAGGGCACCATCGAAATTTGGATGGACCGTCCCTGGGAGTCGCAGGGCGGCAAGAAAATCGGCGAGATGAAACTCACGACCAACATGGACAAGAAGGTCTGGGACGTGGCAGGAGGCATCTCTGACGAGGCTAAGGAAAAGGACCTCGTCGGCAAGCACGCCATTTTCCTCGTCTTCAAGTCAGACTTCAAGGACAAATCCCTCTGCACCCTCGAAGACCTCTACTTCACCTTTGATGACAAACGCTAATAAATACTGACCAAATTATGAACATCACAGAGAAAGAAGGCATCACCGATGCCAGACAACTGGGCATACCCAAGTACATTATCTTAGGTGTCCAACATTTATTCGCCATGTTCGGCGCCACCGTATTGGTACCCGTACTGACAGGTCTCTCCGTGTCGTCCACCCTGCTGTTTGCGGGTGTCGGCACACTGGTATTCCACTTCGTGAGCAAGTTGCAGGTGCCTGCCTTCCTTGGCTCCTCGTTCGCCTTCTTGGGAGGCTATCTGTCTGTGAAATCATTAGGCGTTGAACAGGGCATGTCCGAGACACTGGCCTTGGACTATGCCTGTATTGGTGTCTTCTTTGCCGGACTGTGCTATTTCGTAATGGCTGGACTCATCAAGTCGTTCGGCTTGGAGAAGATCCTGCGGTTCTTCCCGCCATTGGTGACTGGCCCGATGATCATTGCCATCGGATTGGTGCTCTCTGGCAGTGCCATCCAGAACTGCGCTACCAACGGCTTACTGGCTGTGGTGGCTGTGGTGACAGTTATCACTGCCAGTGTGTGGGGCAAGGGTATCCTCCGGATCATCCCCATCCTGTTGGGTGTGCTGGTCAGTTACACGCTGGCTGCCGTATTGGGCGAGGTGGATTTCTCTGCATTAGACGAGGCCGCATGGATCGGATTGCCTTTCAGTCGTGAGCAGACCGTGCTGGCTGTCTTCGACGATATAGACACAACTTTCCTCATCTCCACCATCATCGCCATCCTGCCGATTGCCATTGCTACCATCATGGAGCACATCGGTGATATGTGTGCCATCTCCTCCACCGTCGGAAAGGACTTCTTGAAGGAGCCCGGTCTGCATCGTACGCTGATGGGCGACGGACTGGCCACCGCATTGGCATCACTCTTCGGGGCCCCTGCCAACACGACCTATGGCGAGAATACCGGTGTACTGAACCTCACGAAGGTCTTCGATCCTGCCGTCATTCGTCTGGCAGCCATCTTCGCCATTCTGCTTTCTTTCTGTCCCAAGTTTGCCTGTCTCATTGGCTTGATGCCCTATGCCACCATCGGTGGTGTGAGTCTGATTCTCTACGGTATGATCTCTGCCGTCGGTGTGCGCAACCTGGTGGAGGACAGCGTAGACCTCAACTCTTCGCGTAACGTCTTCGTGGCAGCCTCTATCCTGGTCATTGCCATCGGCGTGAAATATGGTGCCGACGATAATGTGAGCATCGGGCCCATCCATTTCTCCGGACTGGCACTCGCTGCCCTCGTAGGCGTCACGCTCAACGCTATTCTACCAAGGAAACTGGGTATGAAGGTGAAGAGTGTACACGGCAAGGAGAAAGGTACAACAAACGAGTAGTTAGTTGATACGCAGGCACATCATCGTCAGGTCGTCATTGGGATCTGCGCCGTCACGATGGCGTTCCACCTCGGCGGCAAGGGTCTCTACCACCTGACGGGCTGTGTCGAAGTGGGTGTTGCGCAGGATGTCGAGCAGGCGATCATCACCAAACTGCTCGAACTGCCTGTTCTCAGCCTCATTCAGTCCGTCGGTATAGATAAACAGCGGACGACCCTTGATATTCTCTATTTCCTCACCCTGGAACTGCAGTCCAGACAGCACACCAATGGGGAAGTTCGGTAGCATCGTAAGGAAGTCACCATGATGTTCGCCGCCTCCGATGACAGGCGGATTGTGTCCGGCATTACAGAACGACAGATGTCCTGACTTCAAGTCGACGAGTCCGACGAATAAGGTAACAAACATATTGGTGGGGTTCTCGTCACCCGAAAGGGCCTCGTTCATGTGTGTACAGATATCGGCGGGAGCCATCTGCTGATTGGCTAAGGTACGGAACAGACGCGTCGCCTGAGCCATAAACAACGAAGCCGGTACACCTTTGCCACTGACATCGCCGAGACAGAAATAAAGGCTGTCATCCTTCAACAGATAGTTATAGAGATCGCCACCCACCTCCTTGGCAGGTGTCATCGAGGCATACATGTCCAATCCCTCGCGGTCGGGGAATTTGCTGGGCAGCATGGACATCTGAATACCGCTGGCCACCTGCAGTTCGTTCTCCATCGATGCCTTCTGGGCGGTGGTGTCCTTCAATTCCTCGATGTAACGGACCAACGACTGCTGCATATTGCCGAACGAATGGCTCAGTTGCCCAATTTCGTCGGTACGGTCAAAGTCGGGTAATTGGGTGTCAAACTGTCCTGAGGCGATGGTCTCGGCCTCGCGAGCCAACCGTCTCAGTGGACTGAGTTCGCGGGTAATGATTCGAATGAAGAAATAGAGCATCAGCAGCAAACCAACGAGGACGATGGTCATGACGGTACGACGCAGACGGTCGAAACCACCAAAGATGTCACTCTCAGGACAGACGATAGCCATACTGCAACCCGTCTTGCCAAGAGGTTTATAGAATACATAACTGTCTTCTCCGTTTATATTCATATGCTTGATACCCTCTTCTCCGCGCTGCATGGCATGACCCAGTGCAGCCATAGCCGTATCGGGCTGTTCCATCGTCTGGGTAAAGATGGTCTGACGGGTAATCTTCGTCGAGTCAGGATGCACAAAGTAGGTTCCACCGCGACCTATCATAATACTGTATGAGTTGGGATAGGGCTTCACGGCCTGGATGGTCTGAGAGAGCCAACTCAACGACAGGCTGGTATTGATGACACCTAACATGTTGCCCGCCTTGTTCTTGATGGACATACAATATGAAGTCACCATCTCACTGGTGTTGGTAGGCGTGTCAAGATCCATATACGGCTCCGTCCAGCACGGGTGATCTAGCAAGGAGGGCATAAGATACCAATCCATGAAAAAATACTGGTAGTTATCGCTGCCACCCTGAATGGTACGGATGGTGTCACCAGAGTGTTTGGAATAGGCTGAGAAATAACGCCCCTGATCCTTAAAGTAGTAAGGCTCGAAGGCGATAGAGCAGTTGTAGAAATCGGGATTATTCAGCAACATGCCTCGACTGTAGACAAACATCGAGTCAGCCACATTGGGATGTCGCTGCACGAGCCACTCGGTCATAGCAGTAGCCACCTCAACACGGTTCAAAATACCCTCGACACGCAACGAGGTCTTGTCAAGTATCTGTGTGGCTCGATTGATAGCCTCCTGACGCACAGCCTCACGCGATTGGTAGAAAAGGAATCCGAGAGCGGCAATGAAAATGACAGCGGCAAACATAACGACCCACAGGCTGACCCTGACGGAGAGTTTACGACGGATATATGTAAATATCTTATTCATAATTGTCCATTATTGTTTGTCCATTAACTCATTGTACGTCACGTCACGACTCAGCATCTGGCAATCCACCATCAGACGACTGGCCTGCTGTACCATATCAGGACGAAGACGGAACTCACGCTTCTTCGATTCGCGATCTATCTGCAGACGCAACACTTCCTTCAACATCAACCGTTGCATCACACGGTTAGTGGCGATGTGGTCGCGGTCTACATACTGCATCACAATGTCGAGCGCCTCATCGGGATGGGCAGCGGCCCACTCCCAGCCTTTGCGACTCGCTTCGGCGAAGCGATGCGCCTGATCTTTATGTTTCTCATAGTAGTCGCGACTCATATAGACACCATCCTCCTGTACATTATAGCCATGATCACAGAAACGATAGACGTTCTTGTCGGTCATCTCCATACCTGCTTGGACCAGTTGGTAGTACTCGTTGTAACTCATGGCCAACGTAGCATCAAGCGCACCAGTCACGAACAGATTGACGTTCTGTGCGAAGCGTATCCACTCGTAGTTCAGATGGTCCTTGATACTCATACAGATGGCAAGTTGTCCGAAGCCCACGCTCCAGATACCGACCTTGGCCCCTTTCTGCGTCAGCGGGTCTTTGCCACGGGCAGATACAATCACCATCGCATTATTCATTGATGTCTGCAGGATATTTACCAAGGGAATTCCCTCGTCCACGATTTCCATAGCCTGACAGAGTTGCAGGGTGGTAGCCTGACAGAGGTTTTTACGCAGACGACTCATGGCGGGCTGCGTAGACGAGGGGTGTTCAATCCGTACGTCCACGCCCACCTCACGATAGAAGCCTTTGACCTCAGCCACATAATAACCGGCAAACTGTGCCTGCGCCGTCCATTGAGGCGTAAACACCATCGTCTCCATTTTCGGCTGCGTCTTCTGTGCCTGTGCCATCGCCCCGCTATAAACGAGGATTGTAGCGAGCAACCATTTTCTAAGTTCTATCATATGTTTTATATCGATAAAAATACTTATTGCTGCAGCAACTGCTGGGTGGCGAGGACGAGGAACATATAGTGCGACGAACCACCACCAAGTACATACTCAGTCTGTTGCCAGAGGAAGGGGAATTCCAGTAACTCCGGGAAATCCGGACGGATCAGGGCAGTGCCGGATACCACACCACCCGGGATATATGACCAGTCGGCGCGGTTCAGACCGTATGCCACCGTAGCCGACTTGGCTCCCACGCCGGAGGCAAACGAGGCATTGTTGCTGCCGGGATGACAGCCGAGTACGAAGTTTAGGGCATTATAGACCGTCTCGGCAGGGAAAATGTTAGGATAGGCCGAAGTCAGGAAATAGTATTCGAAGCCGAAGCGCTGGATGTCCCAGCCTGCTCCCCAGATGCTCGGACGATAAGGTACGCCGTAGGGAGTCTCAGCACTCTGACTGTCGAGTTGGGTCTTATAGCCTTCGAGGGCCTTGCGGAAGTCAGCAACGAACTTTTTCGCACGCTTATCTTTGCTACCAGTAATCTTCTGCACCAGACGGGCCGCACACCAACCCGTACGACTGATGCCTCTGACGATCATCTCCTGCCGATCGAGCACGAAGTCGAGATATGGCTGTTCGCCCGTGGTGAGCCAGAGTTCGATGGCAGCCTGCAACTTAGCACTTTCAGCCCAACCGCTCACGGCAGTCTGCTCATAGACATCTTTCGCGATTTGCAGGCATTCGGCAGCAAGCGCATCATTGAAGCCTTTCAACACCCGAGAGGCACCGGCGAGTTGGGCTACCGTTGAGAGGGCTCTCAACGGATTGTCCTCGGTGAAAATCCAACGGTCATCCTCGTTGCCACTGACGCCATCGGTCATCGCCGAAGCATCGCCAAGAAGCACGTACTGACGCACATTGTTACAGATGATGCCACGATAGAGCCGACCCAAGGCCTGATAGGTACGAACGACAGTAAGGGCTCCGTTCTCTACCTGTTGCAACAGGTCGTTGCGACCATCGGGTTCGTGGATCTCTACGATATGTTTCTGCTGGTCGATGGCCGTCACATCAATCTCGGGATGGAATGCCTCGTAAGCCAGCGCAAGGATATAAGCCTCACCCGCCTGTGACTCGATACGGAGGTCGAAGTCGCCGGCATCATGCCAGCCACCGACATTCACGCCCGGCACTTTCTGGAGTTCAGCATATTTCGAGAGTCCAGGTTTCTGGTCGTAGCCGTCGATATGATTACCCGCAGGCGCCATCAGGGCATCATCCATGTGACAGAAGTCGTGCCACACACGGTATTTCTCCGCCACCCGCATGTGACACATCTGCACCGGCAGGAAGTACTCGATGACGGGTTGCCACACACCTCGGTCGTAAACATCTTCGGCAATACGGAACACGCTGGACATTGTCATGCCGTAGTTAACACGGTAGAGGCCGGGCTCGGTGATGTCGCTGAAGTCGGCGACATAGTAATTGTAGCGCAGGAACTTACCCCAGAGGGTCGGATTGAGACGCTTGACAACGTGTTCGCCGTCAGTATCGATACGGGAAAGCGTTGTACCATCCTGTGGACTCAGGCGGGTGTCGAGTTCAATGATGGCACGCTTGGGCTGGCGGGGATGATAGCCCACCTGTGAGGTCTGGATGACGGGAAGGTGGAACCAGTAGCGTTCACGGTCGTGGGCGGGGGTGATCTTCCAACGGACGGCACCCTTCGTGGCGCCCTTGGCCACCTCGCTACGAAGCACGAACCAACCATTGTTGTGGTTCATACGCCCGTCGTAGAGTTTCAGGTCGCCAGTGAACGACTCTATCGTCAGACGACCTACCGGGTCGTCGGGGCAGGAAGTGAATTTCCGACCCACGGCGTAGGGCTCGGCAATGATATCGTCGGCAATCATCGGACTATAACCTTTGCCATTTAATTGTTTCAGATTGGCAAGCGGCTTACCAGCTTGATGGAAATTGCCGATATGCTGTTGGTTGGGCTGCGTCCTCATCAGCGGACCGTTCGGCTGACGGGGATAGATGCCTGTCTGATTGTCCATGATCCAAGGCTTGCCGAACAGGTCGCCTGGGTAGAACTCAAGATTGAAGCCTACCTTGCCCAAAAGGAAGTCGGGCACGGGCTTATCCAGATCGACGGTCACAAGGATGCCGTCGTCCTGCGGTTCCACACGTACCTTATATATGACTTGGTAGTCAGGATAGACCATCGGGTTGAAACCCGTCAGATGGCGTGAGGAGTCGGGATAGCAGAGGGTTGTCACGATGGCATTGCCCACGATCTCGCGTTTCAGTTGTTTGGGCACAGGCTGCCACTGACCGGGCGTCGCCTCCATACGGATATCACCATTCGACGCCACACGACGATCCTTCATCAGGATACTGACACCACCCTGATGGCCTTCTGGATAGAAGTCGCTGAACGCCATCACGTCAACACTACCAGCGGTATAGTAACCACTTTCATTCAACTTAAAGTCTTGTGCCGCCATCGTCGCAGCCACCAGCATAAATGCCAATAAAACCCTTATTCTCATGATAACCACTAATTTAATGTTTGCAAATATAATCATTTTTTATAAGAAAACAAGAAACGATTGGGAGTTTTTTATTATTTTTGCAAAAAAATAGGAATAAGGGGTAATGATTTCCCCTGCTCATCTGTATATAGAGTAAAAACAGCGACGAAAAGATGCAAGACAGAGCACAACAATTCAAGGAACTCTTCCTTTCGGAGTACAACAGGATGTTCAAGGCAGCCTACATCCTGCTGGGCGACGAAGACGAGGCGAAAGATGCCGTACAGGATGTCTTCGCCCGACTGTGGGACGGTACCACCCCACTGCGCGAAGAGAGCCAGAGAACGTTCCTCTTGACTTGCGTCCGTAATCGCTGCCTTAACCTGATTGCACAACGTCAAAGCAGACAAGAGGCTAGACGACTGCTAACGTCTGAAGCCATCGACAGCGGAACACACGATGAGGAACTCGTCGAGGCCGTGAACCGCTATGTCGAAGAGAGACTCACCCCTCAGACCGGTCGTATCATCAAGATGCACTACAACGAGGATCAGTCGTACAAGGACATCTCAAGCGAACTCGGCATCAGCCTCTCCGCCGTCAACAAACACATCGTGCAAGGATTGAGGAAACTACGTTCAACTTTTAAAAACAGAGAAGCATGAAGAAAGAAGAGCAGATCAGGATGCTCCTGCATCCCGAGGACTATACAGACGAGCAACTCGACCAGATGCTGGACGAGACGGATGTCAAAGTGCCTGATGCCAACGAGGCATGGGAAGAATTAAAAAATGGAAGAATTGAAGAATTGAAATACAAGAAAAACTTCAATCTTTTAACTCTTCAATCCTTTAATTCTATAAAAAAGATCGCTGCGATGTTTGTTGGTGTCCTGATGCTTTCAGGCATCGCCTACGCCGCCGTGCATATGATTAGGAGTCAGGAGTCGGGAGTCAGGAGTCAGGAGGCTGTTGTCTCAACCAACACCCAACACCTATCACCCAACACCCAAACGCCTGCTGACAGCACGGCGATGAAGCCCGTGGTCTATGAAGATGCTGAGTTGGCAACCATCCTGAACGAGATTGCAACTTTCCACCAGTGTGAGGTCGTCTATAAGAGTGAGGCCAGCAAACATATCCGCCTCTACTTCACATGGAACCAAAAAGCAACCATCGACGACATCATCGGTACGTTCAACAAGTTCGAACGCATCCACATCACCCGCGACAACAAGAAACTGATTGTAGAATAATCCAAGCATCACCATTATGAAACAATATATATTCACAGCCCTGTTCTGTGTACTGACATTGTGCGCCCAGGCACAGAAAATCAGCCGCGACTACCAGAACGCGTCACTCTCGAAAGTGCTCGAAGACCTCAACGCCGCTGCCAGCGACAAGACCATCTATTTCATCTACGACGAACTGGAAGACTTCACCGTGACCAGCCACTTCACCGACCTGCCCATCCATGAGGCCATCCGTGAGGTCGTCGGCTTCTATCCGATGAAGGTGACCTACGACGAGGATAAGATATTCATTGAGTGCACCCAGAAAGAGGATGCCAAGGTGATAGGCCATATCGTGGATGAAAGCGGACAACCCGTCGAATTCGCCAATATCTCATTATATGGCGAGGCGTTTATCAATGGCGGCGTGAGCAATGAGAACGGTGATTTCGTGATTCCCTGTAAGGCTCAGCGCATCACCCTGAAGGTATCGTTTATCGGCTACAAAACCGTTGAGCGCAATGTGAGCGTGGGGAATATCGGCACCATCACCCTGCAGCCAGAGACCTACATGGTGAAAGGTGTGGAGATCAAGGGAGAGATCCCGCAGTACAAGATGGCCTCGGGCGGTATGACGGTAGATGTGCAGCACTCCATCCTGCACGATGTGGGTACGGCCGACGACCTCCTCTCCATGTTGCCGTTAATACAGCGCCGCAATGGTAAGTTCGAGGTGCTGGCAAAGGGTGAGCCCGAGATCTATATCAATAATAAAAAGGTACGCGACCCCATAGAGTTGATGCAACTCAAATCGGTGGATGTCAAGAGCGTCGACATCATCACCGCCCCAGGTGCCAGGTATAATGCCGAGGTGAATGCCGTCATCCGTATCAAGACCCTGAAAACACAGGGCGACGGTTTCAGTCTGATGGCTACCAGCGATACGTGGAAGAACAACAAGTGGAACAACTATAGCGACCTGACCCTGAAATACCGCACAGGCGGATTGGAGGCCTTTGCCAATGTGGCACTCGACAACAGCCATTACAGCAACGACCAGGACATCGAACAAGAACTACACATCAGCAAAAATCTGTTTGATGTGAGTGCGGAACTGCCCGTCAGGAGTACCTGGACACAGTTGCAGTACAAGGCCGGTCTGAGTTACGACTTCAATGCCGACCACTCCATCGGACTGAGTTTCGCGTCGCAGAAGAACCTCTATAACCGTTTCTCGTCGGATATGGAGCAGCACTATTTGAGAAACGGGGTTTTCCACGATGACGTACGTCTGATAACGGATATCCACGAAGAAGACAAACCCGTCTGGGAACTGAACACCTATTATGTAGGTAAGGTTGGAAAGTTAGGCATCGACCTGAACGCCACCATGCTACGACGCGAATCGGAGGATGACAACCACCAACAGGAACTGAGCGGAGCATACATGAACCGGAACCGCACCATCACCACCCTGACGAAGGATAAAAACACGATGGTGGCTGGTAAACTGGTGCTGGACTATCCCATCTGGAAGGGTGTGCTGAGCGGCGGGTCGGAGGTGACAAGCACAGAGAGCCAAGGGCACAACCTGAACCAGGAAAACATCATTCCAGAGTCCTATACCGAGATGAAGGAAAAGAACATTGCCGGCTTTGCCGAATACGAAGTGCAACTGGACCAGTGGCACCTGAATGCCGGTCTGCGCTTTGAGCATGTTTCTGCTGATTACACTTCGTTTGGCATCAGGCAGGAGGAACCCAGCCGCACCTATAATGACTGGTTCCCCAACCTCTCAGCCGCCTGGCAGAAGAACAAATGGAGCGCCCAACTGAGTTATAGCAAGCGCATCACCCGTCCGCCATACAACATGCTGACATCGATGGTCGTGTACGACAGCCGTATCTTATACGAAGGTGGCAACCCGCTGCTGCGCCCCTCGGTACGTCACAGCATTGACCTCAACCTCACCTATTCGTGGCTGACCTTCGTGACGGGTTTTACCCGTGAGAACGACTTCTTCACCCACGTTGGCAATATCTACGACGAGGAGAACGAGATTGCCATCTTCCAGCCCGACAACTTCGACCATCAGGATCGTGTCTACGCCACCCTCGTCGCCTCGCCCAAACTGGGCTTCTGGCAGCCACAGGCCACGTTGCACTACTATCAGCAGATGTTCGATGCCGAGAAGTACGGTGCGCCGAAGAAACTGAACAAGCCCGAATTCAGTTTCAACCTGAACAGTTGGTTCGTGATTGGAGAGACAGCCAAGGCCCTGCTGCAAGTCAACTATACGGGTAGCAACCACTGGGGATTTATGTATCGCGGCAGCAACTTCATGGTGAACGCCCGATTGCAGAAGTCATTCCTGAAGGGACAGTTGTCGGCCACCCTCTATGTCAACGATATCTTCCGCACCGCCAAGACCAAGGTGACCACCTACTACGCCATCGGCCAAACGGCCCAGGATTACTATACCTATACGCAATGTGTGGGCCTCACCCTCAGTTACACCTTCAACGCCAGCAGTTCGAAGTATCGCGGCACAGGCGCCGGTAACGAAGAAAAAGGCCGTCTGTAAAATGAATTTATTTAGTCGACTACCTGTTTCTTACCTTTATGGATATATACACCACCCTTTTGAGTCGGTTTGCCTGCGAGCCTGCGTCCGTCAATCATGAACCTAGCGTCATTGAACATTGACCATTGACCATTGAACATTGAAGATTGACCATTGATCGCTTCTACCTCAACGATTCCAGTGGTCTGACTGGCATTATATAAGTGGCTGGCATAGTTGTAGTAACCACCATTGTCGAAGGGCATGATATCAGTCAGCAGGTCGTGGTTGGTAAAGATGATCTCTACAGGCTGTGGTTCACTGATGGCGGGTCCTGTCCAACGCCAAACCTCTCGACCGATGGCAGTCGTGCCTACGAGTTCACAGAGGTCACCGCCCTCATTGCTTTGCAGGTCGGTGGTACCGTTAGCCGTACGCACCTTACAATAGATGGGGGTGTCCCAGCAGAAGCGTGGCAACTCGAAATAGGCGCAGTAGCGGCCATCTATCATGGTCACGCTGTCTGGTGCATCGGCAGGGCGTGTATAGTCTGGCTCGGCAGGCGTAGGCAGCGCCTCGGCATTAGCATCTGGGAAGATGGTGAGTCGCAGTTCGGTGCAACCGTAGGGGACGAGTTCGATATACTGCGTCTCATTGCTCAGCAGTTCCAGATGTCCCTGCTCAGGCATGGCGGGAGTATAGCGGCCGTCCACCAGATCCCAGGCAATCTGCTTGACGGGAACTCGCAGTTTCACGTTCGCATAGTTGAGATCGAAAGGAATGGTTCCTCCGATTTCCTCCACGTCAGGATAGAATACCTCGATAGGCATGCCGTCGCTGGCGTAGGCATAGTTGAAATGGCCCGTGGGCGTGATGTTCCAACACTTGAAGTCAGGGTTCTCCGGCTTTTTGCCGTGCATGTTGGGATACTCCTCGGTATCCTCCGTCATCTGCTGTGGAATGGCGTATGAGAACAGCAGCGGACCGCGCTGGAAACAGACGCCCTGACCAGGTAACTCCTTCTTCTCCACCGTCATCGGCAGAGTGAGCGTAACAATGTCGCCCTGTTTCACTGGGTCTGAGAGACGTACAAAAGAACCTGCCAGCAGCGCCTGGTTGACGGCTACGCCATTGATGTTCAATGTGGCTTCGTCACACCATGTCGGAATACGCAGTGTCAGGGGTATTGAGGCATCCTCGGCTCCGTTCACCGTGAATGTCAGCGTTTCGGAGAATGGATAGTCCGTCTCGCAAGTGATGGTCACGTCGCCCTTGTCCGTTTGATACGTTACCCTGCTGGGCCCGTAAATAGCGGCCACAGAGCCACCATCGCCATCGGTCAGCCACATACGTCCCATGAAGTTGGGCAGCATGCGGTTGACGTTGCCTGGTCGCAGTCCGCTTTCGAGTTGGGAATATCAGAAAGGGAGATTGAGGGTTACAAGGTGAGGATCTATGACCTCGAAAAGTCCGTGTGCGATGCCGTAAAGTTCCGAAACAAAATAGGTGTTGACATCAGTTCTGAGATACTAAAGAACTACCTCGTCAGGTCGGATAGGAACCTTACACGCCTGAACGAATATGCAAAGAAGATGAGAGTGGCTAACATTTTGAATGGTTTGATTGATTATCTGATAACTTAAAAAACACAAAAACAGAACATTTTTTCGTTATTTATTTGCGAAGTTAGACAAAAAATGTCTATCTTTGCAAACGAAATAATAAAAACAAGAAATGGCGAGCATTGCAAGCTGGATATATGATAAGCCGCTTAGAGGCAATTACACCTTCACACACGATGAGGTGGCGCGGGCATTCCCTGACATGAGTGCCGGCAGCATTGCACGGGCACTGACCAGAGAGGTGAGCAAGGGACGGATTATGTCGCCCCTGCGCGGCTTCTACGTTATAGTGCCGGATGAGTATGTGCTGCGCGGGGCTGTGCCGCAGTCGTTTTACTTGGATGACATGATGCACCACCTGTGCCGCAAATATTATGTGGCTCTGTTGAGTGCGGCAAGCTATCACGGTGCTTCGCATCAGGTTCCGCTGCGATTCAGCGTGATGATAGAGCCTCCCGCCATGCGTGACAAGAAGGGAGAGAAATACCTTACGCATTATTTCTGCAAAAGTCATATTCCTGAGGCATACGTGGAGAGACGGCAGACGCGGACGGGCTACATTAACGTGTCGTGCCCTGAATTGACGGCAGTGGATTTGCTGACGTATCAGGCTAAAACAGGGAGCGTTTCGCGGGCAGCCACTGTTCTGGCAGAACTGG
>JAGCRH010000024.1 GCA_017964785.1 Prevotella sp. | reverse complement strand
TGATAAACATAACTGTATTACCCATAACGCGTTACTTCGTTTTAGTGTTAAACTTACCGATCTCGAACGCAGCGCCACCCTCGATGAGGTTCGGCAGTGAACCGCCCTGATAGACTTCCTCGTTCAGGTGGAGCACCAACTTGCTGCGGTCGAACACAGCGTTCTCAAAATCATTCGTAAACTCGATGGCGTCGAAGTTGCAGGCGTTCGTACAGAGTTGGCAGAACATACAGTCGCCCAGGTCGTACGCATAATCGTCGAGCACCTTCTTTTTCTTGCCCGTCTCAGGATCCTCGGCCATGTGGGCCACGATCTTGATGGTTCCGTTCGGACAGGCCTTCTCGCACAATGTGCAAGCCGTACACTTGTAACTGCCGTCCTCGTTGCGCTTGAATACCAGGCGCCCGCGATGACGCTTAGCCACGTGGAGTGTGGTCTTGCGGTTCTCGGGATACTGCTCCGTCGACTTGTTGGTGAAGAAGTCCTTGAAGTATTCCTTCCAGGAGGTCTTCATGCCCACAGCCAACGTCTTGAGCCCGTGCCCGATTTCTCCGAAATATGTTTTGTTATCTTCCATATCAACACCTATTTAATATATACCCAGCGCCACAACGACTGTCATAATTACCAGATTAAGCAACGCCAGCGGCATGAGATACTTCCACTCCAACTTCAGGATCTGGTCGATACGCAGACGGGGGAACGTCCACTTGATCCACATCAGAATCCACACCAGGAAGAAGGTCTTACCCATAAACCAGACGATGCCCGGGATGTAATCCATCACGGCATCGAAGGCCTCGACACCGATGTTCACTGGCGCCCAACCACCGAGGAACACCGTTGCGGCGATACCTGCGATGATGAAGAGGTTCAGGAACTCTGCGAGGTAGAAGAAGCCGAAGCCCATACCGGAATACTCTGTATGGTGACCGGCCGTCAACTCACTCTCAGCCTCAGCCATATCAAACGGGCCACGGTTGGCCTCTGCGTTACCGGCAATGAGGAACACGAAGAAGGCAATCAGCGCAGGGATATGTCCCTGGAAGATCAACCACTTCCAAGGGCCTGTCTGCGCCTCCACGATACCACTCATCTGCATGGTTCCTGTCAGGATCACAGCCGTGATCAGACAGAGGCAGAGCGACATCTCGTAAGAGATCATCTGCACGGCACCACGCATGGCCGATACCACCGAGTACTTGTTGTTGGAACCCCAACCGGCGAGGAAGATACCTACCACACCAATCGAAGAGATGGCGGTGAGCAGGAACACACCCACATTGAAATCGAGAATGGTGGCACCGTTGTTCCAAGGCAGGAACGAGAAGGCACCCACACTGCCGATAATCACCAAGAGCGGAGCCACGAGGTAGAGCAACTTATCGGCCTTGTCGACGATGAAGATCTCCTTGATGAGCATCTTCAACACGTCGGCAAACACCTGCAACAAGCCCCAGTAACCTACTCGCATCGGGCCCAGACGGCACTGGAAGTAGGCACAGACCTTACGCTCCATAAATATCAGTACGCAGGCGATGAGGGCATATCCCACGAGGATCGCCGTACCCACCAGCACGCACTCAATCAATATCGACAGAAAATCTCCCAAACCTAAGGTTTCTCTTAGGAGAGCGTCGAACCATTGTGTAACAATACTAAAATCAAACATCCGTATTAATTTTCGATTTACTTATTTTCGATTTTCGATTGATTTGATTTGCGGGTTCCGACTTCCGATACATTTAAATCGAAAAACGAAAATCGCTAAATCGTAAATCATCTTTTATCTGTCAATATCAGGAATTACAACGTCAATAGCGGCACAGGTAGCGATGAGGTCGGCAATCTTCTGACCACGCAGCATCGGGTCGAAGGCACCTACCAGCGAGAGACCCATCGGGCGCATCTTCATGCGGTAGGGACTCTTGTCGCCACGAGTGTCGAGATAGACACCAAACTCACCGGCCACACCCTCGACAGAGAAGTACCACTGTCCCTCGGGCACCTTGATGATCGGCTTCTGCTTCACATAGAAGTCACCCTCCGGGATGTTGTCGATGAGTTGTTCGATGATGTTCAGGCTCTGGTACATCTCGTTGATGTGAACCAAGTAACGGTCCATCGAGTCACAACCAGTCAGTGTACACTGCTCCCACTCCACCTTGTCGTACATGTCGTACGGATGGTTCTTGCGTACGTCGTTCTTCCAACCCGAAGCACGTCCAGCAGGACCGGTCACGGCGTAGTTGATACAATCCTCGAGACTCATCGGACCGCAGTTCTCCAGACGGTTATGGGTGATGATGTTATCACCGAAGATATCCATGTACTCCTGAATGGTGGGACGCAGATACTTCACCAGATCCTTGCAGTGGGTTACAAAGTTCGGGTCGATGTCATCCTGCAGACCACCGATGCGGTAGTAGTTCTGTATCAGACGACCGCCCGTGGTCTCCTCCATACAGTTGAGCACGTGCTCACGATCACGCATACCATAGAGCATACCTGTGAGAGCACCCAAGTCCTGAGCCACACAAGAGGTATACAACAGGTGGGAATCGAGACGCTGCAGTTCATCCATAATCGTACGGATGTACTTGATGCGGTCGGTCAGTTCCACCTCCATGGCTTCCTCGATAACGCCCACCAGTGCATGACGGTGTTGCATGGCTCCCAGATAGTTAAGTCTGTCTGTTAAAGCAAGTGTCTGGGGATAAGTCATGCTTTCCCACATCTTCTCAATCGCACGGTGGATATAGCCGAGGTGCGGATAGATACGCTTCACGGTCTCACCGTCGAGCACCGTCTGCAAGCGGAGCACACCATGCGTAGCAGGGTGCTGCGGACCGATATTGATCACATAGTCATCGGCACCGAAGAGGAGGTTCTGCTTCGATTGCAAGTTACCGTCCTTGTCGATGAAATACTCCAGACCGTAGTCAGGTTCCACATCGTCTTCCAACGTATATTTGTCGTTGTACGCCCAGTCCTTGCGGAAGGGATAGCCCTTGAAGTCACTCCGCAAAAAGAGACGGCGCATATCCTTATGGCCCAGGAACACGATACCGTAGAAATCATAGACCTCGCGCTCCAACAAGTCGGCCACCTTCCAGATATTGGAAACGGTGGGGATATAAGCCAGCAACTGACCATCAGTCTCGCCTGTTCCGTTAGATGACATGCCATCGCCACATACTTGACTCTTGGCCATCATCTTCACCGAGCAACGCTCGTGCGTCTTGGTATTTTCGAGGATGTAGATACAGCCAAGCCCTTCTTCTCCGAAGTCCTCACCCACGATGGTCACCAGATAGTCGAAGCCCTTCTGGTCCTTCAAGTTCTGCATCTCAGAGGCGAACTTGTCAAAATCGAATGATAAGAATTCTAATTTCATACGGCAGCCTCCTCTGTTTTTGATTGAACATTGACCATTGAACATTGACCATTATTTGCTGCGCCAACCTCATTTTCAATGTTCAATGTTCCATTTTCAATTTTAAAATTTTCCGGCACCTCGGTGATAACCATCGGCTCACGGCGGTGGTCGCCATGCTTCTCGCGGAAGGTCAGTTCCTCATTCGATACGCCCAATGCAGCCTCCTCAGCGGTCTGCTTATGGTTGGCACCGCCGAAGAATTTTTCTATTTTCACCTTACGCTGCAATTGCATCATGCCGTACATGATCGCCTCCGGACGCGGGGGACAACCTGGGATAAACACATCGACGGGCACGATCTCCTCGATACCCTTCACCACATGGTAACTCGACTTAAACGGGCCACCGCTGATGGCACAGCCACCGACGGCAATCACGTACTTCGGCTCAGCCATCTCGTCGTACAGACGCTTCAGGGCAGGAGCCATCTTGTGGGTGATCGTTCCGGCACACATGATCAGGTCGGCCTGACGGGGAGAGTTTCGCGTCACCTCGAAACCGAAACGGGCGAAGTCGTAACGGGCACAGCCGCAGGCCATGAACTCGATACCACAGCACGAGGTAGCGAAAGTCAGCGACCAGAGGGAGTTCGAACGACCCCAGTTGATCAACTGGTCCAGTGACCCCGTCACCACATTGACGCCACCCTCATGGAGTTCGTCAACGATCTTCTCCAACGAGGAGTTGTCGTTCCATTCCTCGTAGGGGATACTCTTGATGTGCGGTTTCCTTATTTCCATTCCAAGTCTCCTTTCCGCCAGGCATACGCCAAGCCTAATACCAGAACTACCAGGAAGAAACCGATGCTCAGCAGGGCTGTCGCGCCGAACTCCTTCACTACTACTGCCCATGGATACAGAAACACCGTTTCCACATCGAACATGAGGAACAGGATGGCAAAGAGGTAGAATCCCACCGATATCGGCAGCCACGAGGTGCCTCGGGTGGGTATACCACTCTCATACGGCTCACCTTTCACCTTCGCGTAGGACCGCGGTCCTATCAACTTGGCTACCACGTAAGCCGCCACCACCAATGTAATAGCCGTCAACAAGACGGTAATCAACAAAGTAAAGTTCATAAGTTTTTATAATGTTATAACAATATTGTTCTCGTTACCAAGCAGTTACCGGCAAGAAAAAATTACCTTCACAACTTTTATGCTGCAAAGGTACAAATAATATTTGTAAATTCATCGAATATTTATAAAAAAATACGATAAATCTCCGAAAAAGGAGGCAGACAATTACATTTCCGCGCTTCTCTCGATGATTTCAAGACACATACGACTATTGTGGTAAGGACACTTCCAGAAACCCGCCTTGTCATCGACGGTATTGAGGGTACCGTCGGGATGACGGCTCCAGTGCCACTCGCCGTTGTCCCAGTCGATGATCTGGGTCTTGATGTAGTTCCAGCCTTGAAGAGCCCGGTCGAGGGCCTGCTCGTCGCCGAAATGCTGATAGAGATTGAACCAGCCCACAACATTCTCCGCTTGCACCCACCAGTGGAGGTCATCGTCCACATGACCCGTGTCGAGGTTGGCCTCATGGATCATCGAACCGTCAGGGCGCAGTCCCTTCTCAGAGGCCTTCGCCACCTCACGGACGATGGGGTCCACCTTGGCCAAGACCGTTGCGTCGCCCAGAACCAATGCCGCCTCGTGCATCAGCCACGAACACTCGATGTCGTGGCCATAACTCTCCAGACGACCCGCCCCACGCGTCCAGTCCATCTCGAAGAAGAGGTCGAGGTGATGGGTCTCGGGGTTCAGGATCTTATCGGTGAAGATATTGATCAGGTTGCGCAGAGAGACCTCTACATGGTCACACGACTCCTGGACATGCAACTCTTTCAGGCATCTCAACAGATTGGTGTAAGGCTCGATGATGTGCAGATGGGTGTTCTGCGACTTGGGATAGTTGGCATCCAGTTCCGAGAGTCGCATATCTTCAATTGTTCCCCACTTTCTCGTACAAGCCTCGATATAGCCATTCTGTTCACGGTCGAAAGCATGTTCCTCGATGCAATTATAGAGTTGCAGGGCATAGTCCAGGGCCTCCCGATCGCCTGTGGCCCGGGCAAATTCCGACAACCCGTAGATGGCAAAGCCGATGGCATAGAACTGTTTCTTGGTATCGAGCGGACGACCGAGATAATCAACGCTCCAATACACCCCGCCGTATTCCTTGTCGATGAAATGATCTATCAGATAATCTTTCGCCCTTGTAGCCGCCTCCAGGTATTTCTGGTTGCCCAGCACCCGATAGGCTGCGGAGAAGGCCCAGAGGATACGGGCATTGAGGATGGCCCCCTTCTCCGCCTCGGGATGGAGGATGCCCTTGCCGTCGATGCGACCATAGAAGCCCCCGTGCTCACGGTCCATCATCTTATCCAACCAGAAACGCAGGATATTCTGCTCCAGAACATCCTGCATTTCCTGTTTCATCACAGAAACTTTGTTCATCTTATTTCTTGATGGGATACTTGTAGATCAGGAACATCATAATCAGGACGATGGCTGCGGGGAACAACGAGAAGAGTGCCCATACCATATTCCGCACAGACTCCATATCACTGATGGTGACAACCGTCTGACCATTGGCATCCGTACCCGACACGAAGCCCGCCATACCTAAGAACAGGGCCACGAGCGAACCGGAGATGGCCGTACCGAACTTCTGTGCCATCGTACCCGACGAGAAGATCAGACCCGTCGAAGAGGTTCCGTTCTTCTCGGTGGCATAGTCGGCCACGTCGGCATACATCGACCACAACAGCGGTGAGTAGAGACCCACACCGATGGAGGTCAGGATGACGATAGCCACCAGTACCCAGATATAGGCGGGATCCATCGGTACAAAGAAGAACACCACGGAGAACACGACGCAGATGACGGCTGCTGCCATGAAGGCCTTTTTCTTCGACCCGATCCACTCTGTGAATTTTGGTGACACACCACCGAAGATCATACAGGTCACCTCACCGAAGGTCATGAAGACGGTATAGTTGATGATCAGGCCGCTCACCGTGACATCGCCATGCAGACAATACTCCAACAGATAACCTGCCACCGCATAGCGGAAGCCATTGAAGAAATTCGTACAGATACCGATGAGTGTCAGATAGATCCAGGGCTTGTTCTTAAAGAGGTCGGCAAAGGGACGGAACGAGAATTTTTCGGCCCGGACGGGCTTCAGGCGTTCCTTGGTGAGGAAACCGCAGGCCATTGTCATCACCGTAGCCAGGATACCGAAACCGGCACCCAACACAGCATACTGGTGGGCCTCAGAGCCACCCACCATCTTCTGCAGATACGGGAACGACAACAGCGTGATGAACCCCATCGCATAGGCACCCACCATACGGAAGGACGAGAACTGGTTCTTCTCATTGTCGTTATCGGTCATCACACCCAGCAACGAACCGTAAGGCACGTTGACGGCCGTATACACCGCCATCATCAACAGATAGAGTGTATAGGCGTAGATACGCTTGCCTACAGGACCGAATTCCGGCGTGTAGAGCAACAGGGCGAAGATCAGGCCGAGAGGCACGGCCCCGAAGATCAACCACGGACGATAGGTGCCCCAGCGCGACTGCGTGCGGTCGGCCAGACTACCCATCAGGGGATCCGTCACCACGTCGAACATACGGGCGATGAGCATGAGTGTTGCCGTATCAGCAACCGTCAGTCCGAACACATTCGTGAAGAAGAGAGGAAAAGCGATAGACATGATTTTCCAGGTGATACCACCAGCGGCTGCATCACCAAGTGCATAACCGATTTTTTCTTTTAATGTTGCCATAGTTATTTCATTCTATTTTTGTTGATGAGTTTCTTGATCGTCTCCACGCTGGCGGCGGTATAAAGACCGTCCTCCGGCGTGTGCATGCAGTAGTCGATGAGGCGGTCGACGGTCGAGGTAGCCACATGCATACGGGTGTCGGCAGAGGCGTAGTAGATAAAGACCTTCCCATCCTCGTCCGCAATCCAACCGTTGGCGAAGGCCACGTTCATCACGTCGCCCACATACTCGTCACCCTCCGGCACGAGGAAATAACCGCCTGGCTGGGCGATCACCCGCGTGGGATCGTCGAGCGCCGTCATATACATATAGAGCACATAGCGCAGGCCGTCGGCGGTAGCCCTGACGCCGTGCGCCAGATGCAGCCAACCCTTCGGGGTCTTGATGGGGTGCGGACCCTCACCGTTCTTCACCTCCGTAATCGTATGGTAGTGACGGGCATTGATGATCTTCTCTTCCTTCACCTCGGCGTGGGTGATGTCATCCACCAGCGCCCAACCGATACCGCCACCGGAGCCTGTATCAATGAAGCCGTCCTGTGGACGGGTATAGAAGACATATTTCCCATCCACGAACTCCGGATGCAGCACCACGTTACGCTGCTGACTCTTCGTCTTCAGGTCGGGCAGACGCTCCCACGTCTTCAGGTCTTTCGTACGGGCGATACCCGCCGTCGCCGTCGCCGCAGAGAGGTTGCCCGGCTGTGTGTCGTCGTGCCGTTCGGCACAGAACACGCCGTAGATCCAGCCGTCCTCGTGCTGTGTGACGCGCATATCATAGATGTTCGTCGCAGGAACCACGTCGTCGGGCATCGTGATGGGCTCCTCCCAGAAACGGAAGTTGTCGATGCCGTTGGGCGACTCCGCCACCGCAAAGTAACTCTTTCTGTCAGCGCCCTCCACCCGGACGATGAGCAGATACTTGCCCTGCCACTTGATGGCCCCCGCATTAAAGGCACCATTGCACATGATACGCTGCATCAGGTAGGGATTGTCCTGCGCGTTGAAGTCGTACTTCCACTCCAAGGGGATATGCTCTGCCGTCACCACAGGGTACTTATATTTCTCGTAGATCCCATTCCCCCACTCTATGGGTTCATTCTTCCTATTCAGCAGCGCCTCGTGGTGCGCACGCAGGGCTGCCACCTTCTGTTCAAACTCAGTCATATCGTTATTTGATTTCATTCAAGAATAAGGTATTCTCTTTGTCGTACATCTGTTTGAAGTACTCGGCATCCGGCTTTGCGGGGGAGGGACCGAACCACTCTTCCTTGTAGTTACGCCACACGAGGAAGTAACTGATGGGATACTTGTCGAGCACGGGTGTCAGCGTCGATGTCCACCAGGTCGGATCGGTGAGGTTCTTCAGACCGCACTCCGTCAGGGCGGCAATCTTGCCACGTTTCTCGGCAAACTTCGTCAACATGTCGAGGTTGGCATCCAACTGACTCACAAAGTCCTCCTTCGTGCCCCATTGGTAACCGTCGATGCCCACCAGCGAGATACGGTCGTCGCCAGGATAACGCTCCAGGTATTTCTCTTCCGTCAGGTTGGCAGCCATACCGGGCGAATAGGCCCAGAGCAGGTTGTCGAAACCGTCGGCAGTGAGTTTGTCCTGCAACAGGTTCCACAGGGCCTTATAGTCCTCGGCGGTGCAGAGTTTCTCACCCCACCAGAACCAAGAACCCGTGTTCTCGTGCCAGGGACGGAAGATGATGGGAATCTTCTTTCCGTCGTCGGTTTTCAAAGTAGCGAGGAAGTCGCTGACCCGATCCATCCACACCTTGAATAACTCTGCGTTCTTCTCACCAGGCAATATGCTGTGTACGACGGTCGTATCCGACACGTCCCAGGCTGAACCCTCAGGGAATTTCTGGGCGCCTCTGCCACCGTCTGGTGCTGTTGTAGAGGGGTTACGCGGATGCCAACTGATGGTCACAATCCCCCCACGCAGATGGTGCTTGATGATCTCCTCGGTCATACGGGTGAAAGGCACACTGTCGAGATTCTTCTCGTCGCCCATCTCGATACCACCGAGTTCAAAGCCCATCACGGCAGGCCAGTCGCCACAGACATTCAGGACATCACTGCTGTCAGTCTGGTATTCCCAGGTGAGGCCATAAAACGGATCGTCCTGATGACCGAACATATAACCCCTCTGGCGTAAAGTATCCAGACGCTCAAACAACTGCTGGGCCAGTGTCTTCTCCGGCTCACTCTGCTTCGTGGTCGAACAGGCCATCACTGCCAAGGCCACAATTGCCATTACAATCACTTTCTTCATATCTCACTATTCACTATTTTTCAATTCTTCAATTCTAACTCCTTCAGCAGCCATTCTTCCCATTCGTCCCACTGCTCCTGATACCAGAAGTGCCACGTGGCCTGATAGGGGGAAATCTCCTTCGGTCCTGTCACGGTGTTATAGGTGGCCCAGGCCGTTGTCGGCGGCACCACGTCGTCGTTGTAGCCAAACGAGAACCACCCCTTCTGCTGGTCGCTGATCAGCCGTGCGAAGTTCACCCCGTCGTAATACCGACTCACCTCAATTCTCTGACTCCTGTCTCCTGACTCCTGTCTCCCGAATCCTGTCTCCTGACTCCTGACTCCTGTCTCCTGACTCCTATAAAAATAATGTGGCCAACCACAGGCAATACCCCGAAGCGAGTTCGTATGGTCGCAGAGGGCGGCATGCACCGGGGCATAGAAGGTGATACGTTTGTCGAGACCAGCCGTGGCGAGGGTCAGGAAACCGCCCTGCGAGGAACCCGTCACACCACATTCCTTCCCATTCCAAGGGGTATATTGTTCGATATAGTCGAGGGCACGGATACAACCTAATATCACGTGTTTATAGTAACTCTTGTCGCGGTCGTCCATACCGAACTCCCAATAGCCCTTCAAGGCCCCGTTGTTCAGGTCGTCGTAGATGCCCTGTTCCATTGTCACGGGGATGCCGTGAATACCGATTTCCAGTGTGATGGCGCCCTGCGAGGCCGTGTAGATATCACCGCCATAGGGCCGCACACCAGCCCCAGGCACTCTCAACAGCGCAGGGTATTTTCCTTCCTTCACGGGTACACAGAGGATGCCGTAGGTACGGTTGCCCCAACTCATGTTCTGGAAACTCACCTCATAGACGTTCACATCCTTTGTGCAGCGCTCCGGCAACAGCCGTTTCGTAGGTTCGAGGGCAGTCTTCCGGGCTTCTGCGATGGCGTTCTGCCAGAACGACTCGAAGTCGGCAGGCATCACGGTCGAGGGTTGCAGTCTCTCTGGCGAGATGGCAGCCCCACAGGCGCCCTTGTAGTCCTTGCCGTCCACATGGGCGGTCACGTCCACCCGATAGAACCCCGGTTGCTTCATCGTCCCCGTCAGTTTCAGGGATCCGTCTTTCAGCACCACGCTTTTCTTTACGTCCTGATACATCTCTGGTCCGGCGGCATAGTCGATGCGCACGTTGTCGAGCAGGGTACCCGACTTCAACACATTCACCGTAAACGTGGCTTTCTCGCCGGTCTTGTACGTCCAGTCCTGATGTTCGGGCTGTACCGTCACCATGATATTGTTCCCACGGATCTGGGCCCATGTCTGGATCAGCGTCAGCATCACGGCAAGCAGCATTAGTAGTCTTTTCGTATTCATGTTTGTTGAATTGTTTGAGTTATCGGCTGCAAAGGTAGTAAGAATCACGCAAAGAGGATGGCACTATCTTGTCAAATGACGGCATTATATTGCCACACCCCTCTTTTTAACGTAATTTATTCATCCTCGCCACCTGTTTCCGCACCACCTTCAGCGTCGATTTGTCACCCGCAAACACGGAGTTCAGTCCCTGCTGTTCCTGGGCGGGATCCCCCGTATAGTCGTCGCCCACCTGCCACTGTTGCTCGTGTCTGGGCTTGGCATAGCCGCCCCAGCCCCAGAAGTTACAACCGGCAAAGTAACCGCCCTGTTCGGCATTGTCGGCCACGAGTGAAAAGACATACTGATAGAAGCCGTCGCGCCCCTTCGTCGGGGTACCGAGGGCGAACTTAAAACCGTCGCGGGGATAACCGAACTCCTCCATCACCAACGGCTTCTGCAGTCGGGCGCAGATGGCCAGATGGCGGTCGATATAGTCCTTCGTGTTCGTCTTGGCCTGTGGCAGATCCTCGATGAGATGATCCTGTCGCGCCCAACTCCAGTTGTAGGGCCAGAGGTGGATGTTACAGTAGTCGATGTTCCGGTCGGCACAGATACGCTCGTAACACGCCCAGTCGTTCTCACAGCCCCACGAGCCCTCGCTACCGATGGAGATCAGGTGGTTGCCGTCGAGACTGCGGATGAGTGCCGAGGCTTCAGAGAGCCACTTCTCGAAGGCTGGCAGTGCCTCCTTGCTGAAGGCTCTGGGCTCGTTGCCGATCTGCCACGACATGATGGCCGGGTCGTCCTTATAGGCCACGCCCGTATAGCGGTTGGTACGCCCGAGGATGAAACGCACGTAATTATAAAATAGTTCGTGCGCCTTCTGGTTGGTGGCATATTTGCTCATGGCCTCCATATAGGCAGGATAGCCGTCCTCGTTGGGTCGCGGCTGTTTACCGGCACCCGCATGTTCCAGATAGAAGCCATAGCCCCCGCTCCACTCCCACGAGTTGTTCAGGTAAAGCACGGCCACCATCTGCCGCTTGCCCATCTCCATCAACAGGTAGTCGAGGCCGGCGAGGATGGTGTCATTGTACACGCCCGGCCGTATCTGCAACGTGGGCTCCACCTTCGTGGTCACACCCCGTTCACCGTCGCTACCTACGAGGATGCGCAGGTTGTCGATGCCCATCTTCTTCATCAGGTCGAGTTCACGACCGAGGCGCTTCCGGTCGCCTCCCTGTCCTTCCGAGCCGAGGATGGCCCCGTACCAGAAGTTCGTACCCACATAATAGTAGGGTTTCCCGTCTTTCAGGAAATGCCCGTCCTTCACCTTTACGAATGGGCTTTCCGTCTGTCCCACCGCCGGCACACAAACCACCGCCAGCAGGGTGAGGATGAATAGTTTTAGTCGATACATATTATTCGTTTGTTAGTTTTCATGCTGCAAAGATAAACAAAACAATCGGACTGACCAAACTTCAGCCCGACTATTTTCAAATAAGCGTGCCTTATTGCAAAATAAGCGTACCTTATTACGAAATAAGGCAGGGTTATTGCTGAATAAGGGCAGGTTATTACACAGATATACAGAAGGACGTTTCTGGTCGGTCATCATGCTGCAGAATGCCATGCTAAGCCCCCGGGGGCTTAGCATGGCAGCAGATGACCGCCACGCGATCTGTCAGGCAGTGTGGTAGCGGACGAGGCCCTCGATGGGGCTGCGGGTGACGGCACCGACGGTATAGCCCATGGAGCGGGCCACCTCATGCAGTTCCGCATGATAGTGATAGGCAAGGCTGCCGACGAACGACACGGAGAGGTCGCGACGCTGGTAGGGCGCAATGTTAAAACGGAAAAAGTCGGCGAAGTTATCCATCACCAGACGGCGCAACTCCAGCCAGTCGGCCATGTGGCCGTGTACGTATTCCGACAGCGAGGCCAGGAAACGGTTGGGCAGGGGCTGGCGGTAGACCTTGTCGATGATCTCGGGCAGCGAGAGACCCGTCTCAGCCTCAAAGCCACTGACAATTTCTTCTGACAAAACACCCTTATACAGATCGTGCAGCAGACGCTTGCCGAGGGCTGCCCCACTCCCCTCGTCGCCCAAGACATAGCCCATGGCGGGGGTGTTCATCACAATCCGTTCGCCATTATAAAGGCAAGAATTAGCGCCCGTCCCTAAAATGCTGGCGATACCATAGTTATGACCACATAAGGCACGGGCCGCGCCCAACAGATCACTGTGGGCCTCGACGGTCTTGGCCTGGGGGAAGACCTCACGAAGGATGTCTGCCATCGCTGCCTCCAATTCGGGGCGCACGCCACTGCCATAAAAGAAGACAGATTTCACCTCACCGGCCTCCATACTTGGCAGCAGTTCCACGTGGAGGATCTCCAAGATGGCCTCCCGCTTCTGGTGGACGGGATTGATGCCCTGGGTATTGAAACGCACGACGGTCTCCCGGTCGACAAGAGCCCAGTCGGTCTTGGTGCTTCCGCTGTCTGCTATCAGTATCATATTGCGTCGTTTTTTGCTATTCGGGTACAAAAGTAAACAAAAAAACGCTAAATCGGCATGTTTTCGGCAGAATATTTCGTATATTTACGAAAATAGTTGTAAATTTGCGGCCATTATGAGAAGATATATCATCATCATCGCCCTCCTGATGGGTTTCACGATAGAGGCCGGCGCCGTGCTCAAGGAAAAGAACCTGGAAGAGACGCTGACCATCCTGCGCTCGGAGTTGACCAAGCACTATCACGAACTGACCTCGCAGCGCGAAGAGCGCGAGGAACAGACACAAGAGGTGTTCCGCAACCTGACGCAGACCATGAAGCAGTCGAACCAGAACGCCCTGATGCTCTACTCGCAGAAACAGGAATACCTGTTCGACCTGACCTACGCCTGTCATCAGGCCACCGAACAGTACCAGCGGTTCCAGCGCCAGCAGATGCCCTTCCGCGACCATCTGAAAAAGACAGATGTGGAGATTGCCCGCTACGACAGTCTGGTGAACAGTCTGAAAGTGATGCCGACGAACATGCTGAGCGAGGAGGCCAAGACCGACCGTAACGTCTGTCTAACACTGGCCACGAGTATCATGCGCACCCTCGAGGAGGACAGTCAGCAGATAGAGGACTATATCCGCTACTACAACAGCACCGAGCAGCGGTTGAAAAACATGAACGACTACGCGCAGAAACGGTACTACGACATCCAGACGAGTATTTTCGTGAACGGCGGCGACACCTATATCGACATTGTGCGCCACCTGAAGGAGAAATGGCGTACGATGCACGAGGTGATGCAGAAGAAATACACCACCGACAAGGAGAGCCAGCGCTCCGACTGGAACGTGTACTGGATCTTCGGCCTGTTTCTGGCCATCGCCTTCTATGCCCTCATCGCCATCGGACTGAACCGGCTGGTGTACCGTTTCCTGCCCAAACGGTTCCACACGGAGGAGTTCCTGAAGAAACGCTCGTCGATCATGTGGGCCACCACCGCCATCACACTGGCCCTGCTCATGGGCATCATCCGCCACTACAGCGACCAGAACTTCTTCATCATGGCGAGCGGACTCTTTGTGGAGTACCTGTGGCTGTTGGCTGTCATCCTGATATCGCTGCTGCTCCGCGTGAACAGCGAACAGATAAAGAGTGCCTTCCATATTTATGCCCCTTTACTGGTCATTGGATTTGTGGTTATCACCTTCCGTATTATTCTGATACCCAGCGAATTGGTAAGTTTGGTTTTCCCGCCGGTTTTACTTACCTGTATGGTTTGGCAGTGGTGGGGTGTGAGGAAGCACAACCAGAATATCCCCCGCTCGGATATGTTCTATACGTACGTCTCGCTGACGGTGTTCATCGCCTCGGTGTGCTGCTCCTGGGCGGGCTATACCCTACTCTCCGTGCAGTTACTCATCTGGTGGATCATGCAGTTGACGTGTATTCTGACCATCACCTGTATCTCCGACTATCTGAAGATCTATGAGGAGAAGCACGGCTTTGCCGAGAAGCCCATCACAAAGACATGGCTCCACTCGTTCATCCGCCAGGTGGTCATGCCGGTGCTCATCGTGTGGTCGGTGATGCTCAGCGTCTACTGGGCCACCGACGTGTTCAACCTGAGCGACATGTGCTGGGACTACTTCAACAAGAAGTTTATCAATCAGGAGAACCTGCAGGTGAGCATTGTGAAACTGGCCACGGTGATCAGTCTCTGGTTCCTCTTCAAGTGGCTCTCGAAAACCATCCTCGCCCTGATGCGCCTGCACTTCGAGATCAAAGACCCCTCGACGGCAGAGAGTCGCGTGGTAATGGGTAAGAACGTGATACAACTCATCATCTGGGGTGTCTGGCTGTTGGGGACACTCGCCTACCTGCATATCAGCGTAGAATGGCTGTTGGCCATCTCCGGCGGACTCTCCACCGGTATCGGTTTTGCCTCGAAGGACATTATCGAAAACATCTACTACGGTGCCTCGCTGATGACAGGACGTATCAAGGCAGGCGACTGGATACAGGTGGACGGCACCACGGGTAAGGTGGTATCCATCAACTACACCTCGACCATCGTGGAGTCGCTCTACGGCGAGGTCATCACCTTCCAGAACTCACAACTCTTCACGAAGAACTACAAGAACCTGACCCGTAACCACGGGTATATCCTCGCGCTGATACCGTTCAGCGTGGCCTACGGTTCAAAGGCCGGACAGGTGAAGGATCTCATCGAGGATGCCGTACACAACCTGAAGCACCACCTGATAGACAACGAGAAGCGCATCAGGGTGGTGATGACGGAGATGGCCGACTCCAGCATCAATTTCCAACTCATCGTCTGGGTGGACGCCGTGAAGAAGGTCTATGTGGTGAGCGACATCCTGAACTGCATCTACGACACGTTGAATGCCAACGGCATCGAGATCCCGTTCCCGCAACGAGACGTACACTTGATCAGTGAAAAGGTGAAAGGGTGAAAAGGTGAAAAATTTACCAAAATCTTTGGTGGTTAAAGATAAAATGCGTATTTTTGCAAAGCAAATATGATGAAAGAAGCAACGATCATTGCCGGTCCCTGTGTGATTGAGTCAACCGAACTGCTCGACACCGTTGCACGTAAGTTGGTGGAAATCAACGAAAAGCAAGGGACAGACATCATCTTTAAAGCCTCGTTCGACAAGGCCAACCGCACGTCGATACGCTCTTTCCGCGGTCCGGGACTGGAACGCGGACTGCAGATGCTTTCTGACATCAAATCAAAATACGGGCTCCGGATCCTGACGGACATCCACGAGACCTGGCAGGCCAAACCCGCCGGTGAGGTGTGCGACGTGTTGCAGATACCCGCCTTCCTCTGTCGGCAGACCGACCTACTCGTGGCAGCCGCCCAGACAGGACGCGTTATCAACATCAAAAAGGCCCAGTTCCTGAGTGGAAAGGATATGTGGTATCCGGTAGAAAAGGCTCGTGAGGCCGGTGCCAAGGATGTCTGGTTGACGGAACGGGGCAATATGATGGGCTACAACAACCTCGTGGTGGACTTCCGTAACATCCCCGACATGCTGGAGATTGTGCCGACGGTCATCATGGACTGTACCCATAGTGTACAGCGTCCGGGCGGCAGCGACGGGAAGACTGGCGGTGACCGACGGTTTGTGCCGCAGATGGCACTGGCCGCCAAAGCCTTCGGTGCTACAGGGTGGTTCTTCGAGGTACACCCCGACCCCGACAAAGGCCTGAGCGACGCCGCCAATATGCTGGAACTCGACAAACTCGATAAACTTGTGGCCAAGTTGATCGAAGTGAAAAGTGATAAGTGATGAGTATAAGAGAATACGCCATACAATGCATCAAGGACGAGGCTCAGGCCGTGATGGGACTGATCCCCCAGATTGGCGACAGTTTCGACGAAGCCGTCGAACTGATCTACCATTGTAAGGGAAAGATCATCGTGACGGGTGTGGGCAAGAGCGGACACATCGGTGCCAAGATTGCCGCTACCCTCTCCTCGACGGGTACACCCTCGTTCTTCATCAACCCCCTCGATGTCTTTCACGGCGACCTTGGGGTGATGGCTCAGGGGGATGTGGTACTGGCCATCAGCAACTCCGGACAGACGGACGAACTGTTGCGCTTCATCCCCATGGTGCTGCACATGCAGATACCGATTATCGGCATGAGCGGTAATCCACAGTCGCTGTTGGCGAAATACTCCACCTGTCACCTGAACGTGAGCGTGGAGAAAGAGGCCTGTCCGCTGAACCTCGCTCCAACCAGTTCGACGATGGCACAGTTGGCGATGGGCGACGCCCTGGCAGTAGCCCTCATTGAGAAGCGCAATTTCCAGCCCCGTGACTTCGCCCAGTACCATCCGGGTGGAGAACTCGGCAAGCGGTTGCTGACAACGGCCCAGGACGTGATGCGGACGGAAGACATGCCCGTCCTGCCGCCAGACATGCGTCTCGGCGAGGCCATCATCCTGGTGAGCAAGGGGAAACTGGGACTGGGCGTGGCAGAAGTGGACGGTCAGATTGTGGGTCTCATCACCGACGGCGACATCCGCCGCGCCACGGAGAAATGGCAGGCGGAGTTCTTCGACCATACCGTGAGCGACATCATGACGCGCACCCCGAAGATGGTGAAGCCGAACACGAAGATTACGGAAATTCAACAGATTATGAACAGATATAAGATACATTCGGTACTGGTAACTGATGACGACCAGCATCTGCTCGGCGTGGTTGACCACTACTCATGTATGATATAGAAGTGAATAGTGAATAGTGAAAAGTAAAAGTGACATGAAGATAAAGAAACTACTGTTTGTTTTGTTGTTGGCACTGCCGATGGTAGTGATGGCTGACTACTTGTTTAAGACCCTGGAATCCAAAGACGGACTGACCAGTAGTCAGATTAACTGTATCCTAAAAGATTCACGCGGATACATGTGGTTTGGTACGCCGGCCGGACTCTACCGGTATGACGGCTATGTGTTCAAGAATTTCCAGAGTGACTCGCAGGACGGCAACTCGCTGCCCAACAGTTACATCAACACCATCCAGGAGACTTTGGACGGCAACCTGCTGGTGCAGACCGCCTCGGGCTACTGTGTCTACCATCCACAGACGGAGAGTTTTGAGCGCGACATGAAACAGTACTTCGCCAGAATGGGTATCGAGACCATCCCAAGCGTCGTCTATGTCGACCGCCACAAGAACCTTTGGGGTGCCATTCCCAACAAGGGAGTCGTCTGCTTCAACATGCAGCAGCAGACTTGTTATGAGTTCCCAAACTCCGACGATATCAAAGGTGTGCCACAAGGTAACATCTGCTCCATCGGTGAATGTAAGGACGGTGCCCTGATCGTCTATGATGACGGACGGGTTGTATGCTGCGATGTGATGAACCAGCAGCACACCGTCTGGGCAACCAACGACATCGCTACACAGAAACTGAGAAGGAGCAAGTCGCTGAAGGTCTTCGCCGACCAAGCCGATAACATCTGGCTCTACGGTCAAGGAACCCTCTTCAAATACAACAAGAGCGCCAGCACATGGGACACCTCATTTGGCAACCAACTGGGGTTGACAGGTATCGGCGTGGATCGTAATATCAACGGCATGGCCAGTGACAAGAGCGGGAACATTTGGATTGCTTCAGATCAGTTGGGACTGTTGCGCTATGACACTGACACCCACCAGATCGACAGCATCAGCCCCGTGAATATCAATGCCCGTCGTATCTTACGCAGTAGGATCAGCATCCAGAGTCTCTATGTGGACGACACCGACCTGCTGTGGGTGGGAACGGAGAAGAGAGGTGTGGCCTACACTGGCAAGGATATCTATCGCTTTGGCACAACGCATAACGGAGACATTACCGCCATCGCACAGGCTGACAGCGGAAAGATCTGGTATGGAACGAGTAACCGAGGCGTCCTCGACTTTCACGGTCCGTTGGCCAGCCTGAAGGTATCGTGTATGGCCATCACCCCCGACGGTAGCCTCTGGGTAGGCTCGATGCGCAACGGACTGACCCGTATCAAAGGCGGCACGTCGACCATCTACTCGTTGGCCAAGGACAGTACCAGAACGCTGATCGACGATCATGTGAACGCCCTCTGCGTCGATAAGATCGGTAACCTGTGGATTGCCACCAACGGCGGTCTGCAAGTCTACAACCCCAGAATGAACTCCTTCTCGTCGTACACCAAGGAGAGCGGCAAACTGAACACCAACAATGTGTCCTGCCTCTATTATAATAAGGACGGAAAGACCAACGACCTCTTTATCGGTACGGCCGAAGGTCTGGTGATCATGAACCTCTCGAACACGGAGAAGAAGGTGCTGACAGGTAATTCCAACAATGTGAAGCAGTTTACCAACAACTATATCACACAGGTGCTCCAAGACTCCCGCGGACTGATCTGGATTGGTACCCGTGAAGGTCTGAACATCCTGGACATGGAAACGGACAATCTGCAATATCTGACGGAAAAACAGGGACTCTGCAACAACAATATCTGTGGTATCGCAGAAGACAAGAGCCACAATATATGGGTGACCACGAGTAGTGGTGTGAGCCGTGTGGTGGTACAGCGTAACCACGAGGACGGCACCTATAACTTCGGACTCTACAACTACGACACGACCGACGGTCTGCAGAGCAACGAGTTCAACCACGGGTCCATTATCACCAAAAAGGACGGCGACGTGCTGCTTGGCGGTATATTCGGCGTCAACTGGGTGGTACAGAAAGGCAAGGAAGACAACGATGCCCTGCCACGAGTGATGCTGACACAACTGTTCCTCGGCGAAGAGGAGGTACAGATCGGACACACCTATGGCAATAAGGTGCTCTTAGGACAGGCCCTGAACGAGAGTAGCAGACTGGTACTGGGACATGACCAGAACACCATCACCATCAAGTTCGGTGCAGGCAACTACAACCAGAGCGAGCGTCTTCAGTTCATGTACTGGATGGAGGGACTCGACGACGACTGGAAGAACGGTAATGCCCTGACGCACGGTGTCACCTTCCAGAACCTCAGCAGCGGCAACTACACCCTCCACGTGAAGGCGATCAGTGCGGAAGGTGCCGTCAGCAATCAGGAGCGCACCCTTGACATCCATGTCGAGAGTCACTGGCTGCTCTCCTGGTGGATGATACTCGCCTACATATTGATTGCCGCCGTCATCATCTATTTCTGGCGCATCGGCGTCAAACAGATCAAGGCCATCAGGACACGCAAACATGCCGTCATCAACCAACTGGTGCGGCAGCGTGAGGAGATCAAGGCCGCCAGCGACGACCTGCGCCAGCCGATGGCCCGTATGACCTCCATCATCGGGAACCTGTCGGAGAAGGAGAAGTCGTTGGAGGAACGTGAGCAGTTGAATGCCCTCCACTCGCAGATGCTCCAGATCATCACCCGTGTCAGCGATATGCAGACCACCTTGGAGAATCCCGAGGAGAAGGCGAAGAATGTGGTTCACGACCGTCTGGAACTGAACGGACGTGGTGAGATTGAGTTGCCGGAGATTGCCAGCGAGACACTGACGACCGACATCACCAGGTCAAGGGCCGCCCTCGATGCACCGACGATGAAGTTCTCTGTGGCGATGATTGACGATAACATCGACTTCTTGAAATTTGTCACGGCCAGACTGAAATACGTGTATGCCTTCCATGCCTACAATGATATCGAGAAGGCTGCCGACGATATCCTCGAAATGCGTCCAGACCTCGTGATCTGTAAACAGGATATGCCAGGTATGACCGGTAGTGAACTGTGCAACCAGATCAAGACCAATGCGATTACCCAGAAGACGAAGTTCGTGCTGATGACCGACGGTGTGCTCACGCCGCAGGATATGCGCAGGCAGAATATCACACTGTCGGCAGACGACTATCTGGCCAAGCCTTTCAACCTGCAGGAGGCCGTGATGCGGTTCAACAAGACACTCGGACTCGGGCCCATCGAGATGAATAGCAACCTCATCGAAGGTGCTGAGACCCGTATGCTGGAGGATCGCAACGCCAGCATGACGACGGCCACGGAGAGTTACGGCGATATCGGTGTCTACGATGCCAAGAACGACACCGTGGACGAGAACGATCCCATCCACAAGGTGGAAACATCCATCAAGAAAGGACCTGTGGTTCAGGAAAGCACAGAACTGGCCCAGCAACTGGAGCAGTTCAAGGAGGAAGAAATACAGCAGGATATGGCAGACTTCTCGATGCTTGACATGATGGATCAGCAACTCCTGAAGAACATCGAGCAATACGTGATGCAGAACATGAGTCGCGGTCAGATCAGTCTGGAAGAGATGGCGACGGCTATGGGTATGGGACGCGTGCCGTTCTTCCACCGTGTGCGTAACCTGACAGGTAAAACACCGACGGAACTTATCCGCGACCTGCGACTGAAACACGCCTGCATCCTGTTGAAACGTACCAATATCAATATGAGTGAGTTGTCTACCAACATCGGCTTCCTGACAGCCGAGAACTTCATCAACATCTTCCGTGAGAAGTTTGGCATGACACCGCTCGAATACAGGCTCAAACACAGGAAATAAGCAGTGATGAGAACTGTTCTTTTCCTTGTCACTTATCTCCTATCACTGGTTTCCGTACAGGCGGAGACCAGTGATTCGTTGATTGTGAGACAGATGAGGGAATACGGCGTACACTTCACCAACGACAACAGTGTGAAACTGCTCATGTCGGGAAAGGCGAAGTTTGCGGATATGTTCGAGACCATCCGTCAGGCCAAGAGCAGTGTCCACTTAGAGTATTTCAACTTCCGCAACGACTCTATCGCCTCGTTGCTCTTCGATCTTCTGAAAGAGAAACGTCAGGAAGGCATAGAGGTACGTGCGATGTTCGACGGTTTCGGCAACGACTCCAACAACCAGCCCTTAAAGAAGCACCACCTCAAGAAACTCCGTGCCGACAGCATTAACATCGTGGAGTTCGACCCCATCCGTTTCCCGTGGGTGAACCATATCTGGCCCCGTGACCACCGTAAGATTGTCGTCATCGACGGCAAGACGGCCTACACAGGCGGTATGAATGTGGCCGACTACTATATCGTAGGCACGGAACAGGTGGGCGAATGGCGTGATATGCATTGTCGGATAGAAGGCTCTGCCGTGAACGACCTGCAAGAAATTTTTGCACGTATCTGGAAGAAGGCCACCAACGAAGCGGTAACTGACTCCAAATACTACAATCCAGAGCCGTCGGGTAATAAGATGGTAGGCATCGTCAACCGTGAGCCGCGCACCACCAATAAGATCATGCGCCAGTTCTACGTCCATGCCATCGACGATGCACAGGACTCCATCAAACTCATCAACCCCTACTTCACCCTTATTCCTTGTATCAAGAAAGCCTTGAAACGGGCCATCAAACGGGGTATCAAGGTAGAGATCATGGTCTCTGCCAAGAGCGATATCCCCCTGACTCCCGATGTCGTGTTCCGTAATGCCCACAAGATGATGGAACTCGGTGCCAACGTGTGGCTGTACCAGCCAGGCTTCCATCATTCTAAGATTATGATGGTCGACGGACGCTTCTGTACCGTTGGCAGCACGAACCTCGATGCCCGCAGTTTGCGCTTCGACTATGAGGAGAATGCCCTCATCGTGAACCGCGAGACCACCAAGGAACTCGATGACATGTTCGACCGCGACAAACAGAAGAGCGTCCTCCTCACCGAAGAGGAGTGGGATCGTTTCCGCACGGGCTGGCAGAAGTTCAGAGGCTGGTTTGGCAGTCTTCTTACCCCTTGGCTATAGGTGAAAAGGTGAAAAATTGAAAAGGTGAAAAGGGATACCGTTATTTCTATAGCAAAGGGTATTGCTATTATCTTGATGGTAATTGCCCACGCCGAGGCACCGGGGTGGCTGTGCAAGTTTATCTTCGAGTTCCACATGCCTCTGTTCTTCATCACGGCAGGCTTTTTCTTCTCCACGAAATATCTCCACGACGAGGCCACCTTCGTCAAGAAGCGCATCAAGGGTCTCTATATCCCGTTTGTCAAATGGGCGGTGTTCTTCCTGATCATCCACAACTGGATGTTCGACATCGGCATCCTCAACGAGGTCTATGGCAATGAACAAGGCGGCGTGCTCCATCCTTGGTCGGCCCATCAGATCCAGCAGAACCTCTGGAACATCTTCACGGCGATGGGCGGCTATGATGCCTTCCTCTGTGGGGCTTTCTGGTTTTTCAGAGGACTCTTCGTCGCCAGCATTCTATACCTTATTATATATAAGATGGTGGATTACACCCTACCCCGACGGGCAGAAAAGGCTATCCCCTACCTCATCTGTTTTATCATGCTGCTGCTCTGCGGCTGGAAGACCTGGGAAGGGCTGACAGTCATCAACCTCGTACAGGGTGGCTATCGCGATATGATGGGTTGTTTCTTCTTCGGCATCGGCTTTATCTTCCGTCAGTTTGTCGATGACTATCGCCAGATCATGTCACGCCATTATCTCGCCATTCCAGCCACCTTGCTCTTTGGCCTCATCGTCTGGCTTTTCTCGAAATACCTGACTGCCAACATGAACTGGCGCTCCACCTTCCAACAGTTCCTGTCGCTCCCCGTCCCTGCCATCCTCGGTTTCCTGATGACCTATAACATCAGCCGGTGGATAGATGCCGGCAAAGGTTGGTTCAAGCGGTTCCTCGTCTATACCGGCGACCACACGCTTAACATCTTCATCTTCCACATCCTCTCCTATAAGGTGGTGAGTCTCATCAAGATATGGTACTACGGCCTGGACAGCCGACAGATAGGCTGTCACATGGTGATACACGAACACTCCCAGGAGGACTGTTTCTGGATACTCTACACCGTCGCAGGCGTAGGCATCCCTCTATTAGGCACCTGGCTCTGCGAGAAAGCCAAAGAAAAGGTCAGAGCATATAGAGCATCATCTGCTGCTCAGCCTCAGTGATACCCTTTTCCTTAATCAGCGCACTTTCACTATCCAATATGCTTTTCTTCCCCTCGCCTGTTTCTCTTAGATAACGGTGGAAACAGTCGACAGCATCGGAGATATGTCCGCTGAACCAGAGGCAATAGCCGTAGTTCAGCAAGTCTTCCATCTGGGCATCGTCACCCACCAACTGCTGATAGATCCTGATGGCCTGCTCATACTTCCCGTCGCAGGTGAGGGTCCACGCCAGCACTTTATTCACCCGATTGTCGTCGGGACGCTCAAAGTTCAACTGATACAGTTCCTTCAACGCATCCTGGTATCGCAGCAGTTTCGTGAGACACACGGCGTGGTTCAGCAGATAATTGCGCTTCTCCGGCTGCAAGGCGAGCAGTTGCTCGTAATACCCGAGTGCCGCCTGATAGTCTTTCTCTAAGAACCGCTGCTTGGCGATGCCGTAAAGCGCACGTTCATTCTTCGGATCCAGTTCGAGCGCCTTCAAGAAAAAGACACTGGCTTTCACGCTGTCAAAGAGACCGCGGTAGTTCTGGGCAATATAACCCGTAATCATATAGAATTTCAAATCCCGCTGAGACTCGTCGGTATTGTTCAGCACGGCCTTAGCCTCGTCGATGCGCTTCAACTTCATCAGCGATGACACAATCTCCCCGAAGTAGGGCGCAAGACGGGTATGTGAGAAAATCGCATTACCGAAGAAAAGACTGAATTGCATCATAAAGGGATCACGGAACTGGCTTCTGTTACTATACAGACGGTAGAAGCGGTACAGGTCCTGCAAATAGGATCTTCTGATGAATGCCGGTGTCATCGTCTCTTTCGTCATCACATCCTCGATGGTGGCCTCGCCCCTTTCCAACATCTCCAACACGTTCTTGGGCATCCGTTCCATCACCTGCGAGAAGGCCAACAGGAAAGAGTATTTGTCGCTATTGCAGAATGGTCCAGAGTTCATCATCAGTTTCAAGAAACGGTTGGAGGCGAGCCTGTCGGTCACCTCTGCTACCCCCGGATGCTCCATATAGAAAGGTACAAACCAGTTGATGGCATCGCGGAAGAAGGGGAACCGCTTCATCTGTGAGAAACCGCCGAAGTAGATGTCGGAGCCCTGCTTCTGCATATCCTGCATCCGGCGGTAACTCTCCTCGACCTTCTCCATCCGCCGCTCCTCGGCATCGGGATGCAGGATATCCTCCATCGGGTCGTCCTCTATCTCCTCGATGCCGTTGCGCGTCACGCGGAAGTTACTATTGTTCAACAGTTCGGGGATGATTTCCTTTTGGAGGGTCTGGTTGTCTTTCTCGGCATTCATACAGAAGTATATCTGCTGTTCCAACTCCACCAGTTCCTGACAAACCGCCTCGTCTTCCAACAGTTTCTCAACCTCGTGCAACTCTTCCTGATAGAGCACGGGCAGAATCTGATCGCCGAGCGCCAGTACCCATCCTACGAAGGCCCGCTGGCGCACACCTTCATCGCCCGTCTGCTTGTAGACATTCACCAGCACTTTCAGTTTCGACGCATCGAAGCAGTTCACGACACCCAAGGTGATACCGCTGATCAGCAATTGCTGGTCGCGGATGTCGATGGTCGGTGCCAACAGCAACTGCTCCATTCGCTCTGCCTGCTCCGCACTCCATAGAGGCGACAGCAGGAGATAGTCGAACCAGTCTTCCAAGAGATGATGGTGCTTCAAGTGAACGGCCTTTTCTTTCTCCTTCCGCGTGTGCGGGGATTCCAGTTCCAGCATCGCCACATCGGACACAAAACTCTCCAACTGCACTTTCAGGTCCTCCGCCGGCTGTCGGGGTATAGTGATGAGCCCACCGCATCCTAACCTCACTTGGACATAGAGGGCATACATCCGGCGGAGCAGGTTTTCATACAGTGAGGTGGCCTGCTGGTCCTTGTAGCCCCGCTTCCAGTAGTCGGTCATGAGTTGGAAGTCCGAGCGGATGGCGTAGAGCCTGTCCCGATTGTTATCGAGCGGATGGACGGAGAGGTATATCTCCATCGCATCGAGGGCGCCGGAGAGATTTCGTTGCAGCAGATAGCCGTAGACGTCTTTCAAGTTGTCCGTGTGTTCCATTGTAGGTTACTTTTTAGAGAGCCATTTCTGCACCCGTTCGATGTCCTTAGTACGGGGCTTGGCAATCGGACTAAATTTCAGGCTTTGCGGGATGGTGTCCACCGCCTCGCGCTTCACCTTGCAGTATTTCATCACGAGGTCGCGGTAGTGACTGATGCCATATTTGTTGATCGAGTCACACGCGGCATTGTAGCCTTTGATAAAGACCCTCAACTGCACCTTCCGCCATTTGTCTTGAGAGACGCTGGACTGCATCGCGATAGCGCCCATCTGCATATCCAGTTTGCGGGTGTCGAGCAGTACCTTGTGTTTCAGGAAACGCGCCTGGGCAGCCTGCGGCTCCGTCAGCACCAGCGCGTCCATCTCGTTGTTCTCCAACATCTTCAGGCGTACGTTCACATCGTTAATCTGGATACGGAACACGCGCTCCGGCTTCAACTTCGCACTGTCGACGGCGAGTTCGCCGAGCAGGTCGGTCACGGAGTAGCGGGTCATCGCGAGCATCTTGTCATCGAGATGTTTCAGGTCGGTGATGCGGGCCACGCGGTTGGAGACGAGTTGCCAGTAGGCATTCGTCGCCGTCAGGTATTCTATCTTGGCACCCTGTTGCATCATCCGCTCAGCACGCACGAGGTCGGTCACGCCGAGTTCCACGCGGTCGTTAATCAGGGCCGTATCAATGTCCATCTGCGCCGTAAACTGCTTCAAGCGAATATCCACGATGGTATCAAACAACCGATGATCCTCCGCCAGATAGATGGGCAGGCAGTCGATCGTGGGCAGCACGGCAACCTTCAAAGCAGCCGAGTCCTCGCGCTGTTGCTTCACGCGCTGTTCGTGAACGATGCGCTTCGTCTCCTCATAACTCTGTCCGCAACCTGCCAACAGACATATCATTGCTATCATCCAGAATAATTTCCTCATAATCGGTTGCAAAGTTACGACTTTTTTTGGAATAACGCAAAAAAAGTCGTACCTTTGTTGCCGTTATGGCAAAAGACAAGATCGCATACGTATGCTCCAACTGCGGCCAGGAGTCGCCGAAGTGGATAGGCAAATGCCCTGCCTGCGGGCAGTGGAACACGTTTAAGGAAATCCGAGTGGCCGGCGATACCGGCTCACAGGCGGCACGCTCTGCCGCTGCCTCGGTACGCAGCGGACAGACTGTCGGCACCAGAAGCAACAAGGTGCTGCGCCTCCGCGACATCAGTTCGAAGGACGACCCACGCATCGACATGCACGACGCCGAACTGAACCGTGTACTCGGTGGCGGACTCGTGCCGGGTAGCATCGTGCTCCTCGGCGGCGAACCGGGCATCGGCAAGTCCACGCTCTCGCTCCAAACGATGATCCGTCTGCCCGAGAAGAAGATTCTCTACGTGAGCGGTGAGGAGAGCGCCCACCAACTCAAGATGCGCGCCGAACGCTTGGGGGGCGAAAATGAGAATTTCCTCATCCTCTGTGAGAACTCCCTCGAAGCCATCTTCGACCATATCAAGGCCGAGCAGCCCGAACTCGTGGTCATCGACTCCATCCAGACCATTATGACGGAGGATGTGGAGAGCAGTGCCGGCAGCATCGCCCAGGTGCGCGAGTGCGCCTCTGCCCTACTCCGCTTCGCCAAGTCAAGCGGCGTGCCCGTCATCCTCATCGGCCACATCACGAAGGAAGGCACGCTGGCCGGTCCGAAGATCTTGGAGCATATCGTGGACACCGTCATCCAGTTCGAGGGCGACCAGCACTATATGTACCGCATCCTGCGCTCGATGAAGAACCGCTTCGGCTCCACCGCCGAACTCGGCATCTACGAGATGCAGCAGAACGGACTCCGACAGGTGTCGAACCCCTCGGAACTGCTGCTGACGCAGGATCACGACGGACTCTCCGGCATCGCCATCAGCAGTGCCATCGAGGGTGTACGGCCTTTCCTCGTCGAGACGCAGGCACTGGTCTCTTCCGCCGCCTACGGCACGCCCCAGCGCTCTGCCACCGGCTTCGACCAGAGAAGACTGAATATGCTCCTCGCCGTGCTCGAAAAGCGTGTGGGTTTCAAACTGATGCAGAAGGATGTGTTTATCAATATCGCCGGCGGTCTGCGGGTGACCGACCTCGCAATGGACCTGAGCATCATCGCCGCCGTGCTGTCGAGCAATGTCGACACACCCATCGAGAGCGGCTGGTGCATGGCGGGCGAGGTGGGCCTGAGCGGCGAGGTGCGCCCCGTCAACCGCATCGAACAGCGCATCGCCGAGGCGGAGAAACTGGGTTTCACGGATATGATCATCCCGAAGTACAACCTCCAGGGCTTCGACCGCAAGAAATACCACATCGCGCTCCACCCCGTGCGCAAGGTCGAGGAAGCCCTTCGTGAACTCTTCGGCTAACTAAAAAGCCACCCTATCTGGGGTGGCTTTTATTATTATCAATCTTCGAAGATTATTTTCCTGCTGGTGCCGTCGGCACGGCGCTCGATGCAGAGACCGCGGGGCTTGTCGAGCCGTCGTCCCTGCAGGTCGTAATAGGTTTTGGGACCATCCACATCCAACAGTTTCTGTTCCTTGATGGCCGTCGCGCCGTTATCCAGTTTGAAGATATAGGTGCAGACGCTCTTCGCCGGTAGTACGACAGATACTGTCCGTGCTTCCTCGTCGATGACGAGCGCATCCTCTTCATCGAGTGACTCGCCGACGGTAAGTTCCACTTTCTGACAGAGTTCGTCGGCCTCATTACCCCATGATACCAACATTTCACCGCTTGCCACCTTGAAAGGAGTGTCTTTCAGTTTGATGACGAAGTTCCTGTCATTGGTATTCCTATTGATGGCCATGACGATGAGTGAGTCGCCCTTGATGAAGGGAGATGTTTCGATCGTGGCATTCGTCTTGAGGGTGACACTGCACGTCGATTTCAGCAGGGTGGAGCCGGTGATATACTTCGAGAAGTGTGACATCACATAGGCACGGGGCAACAACTTGTTCTTGGTCTTGTTCGGGGTGCCGTACTTTGCCTCTCCCGTACTGACGAATGCCCAGTGGGCGCGCATATACCAATAGATATAACCGGTGCCGCCGGCCTGGATGCACTCGTTGAGTTCATCGGCGAAGTCGAGTTGCTCATCCCAGTTGGGCAGGCGGTCGCCGATATTGTCGGACACGGAGTGCTCCGTCATCCAGACCTCCTTGCCGTATTTCGTGGCGAGGACAGCCGATTGTTTCATATAGTCGAGGGGCGCATGGCCATAAAGGTGACCTGCGACAATATCAACCTGCTCGCGACAGGTGGCATCCCTCATCAGCGGGTCGGTATAGTTCTGGGTAAAGCCAAGACTCTCGCCACTGATCAGGCGTACGCCGTTGTATGTCTCGCGATCGAGTTGATGGGCGTGGTTCTTGACCAGTTTCACCAAGTCCTGCGGGTCGTAGAGACAGCCGGAGTAACTGACCCACCAGTCGGGCTCGTTCTGGATGGAGACGGCATCGACAACGACACCCTTTTGCTTCATCCACTTCAAAAATGTATTGAGCCAGGGGAAGAACTTGTCGTAGCAATCCTCGCGCAGTTTGCCCTTCTTATTGCCCTGGTCGTCGGCGTTACCGCCTTGGGCGGTGCCGTTGGTCTTATACTCTCCTGGAGGTGACCAGGGTGTGCCAAATACGATACCCCCGCGCTGCTTGACGATCTTCGCCGACGGCAGCGAGCCGTTCCAGTCGTAGGGGGTGTCCCAGTTGCCCCACTCGGGCACCTTCACGTCGCCCTCGAAGTTGGGCGAGATCTCCATGCGCATGATGTTCAGGCCGATTTTAGATTCGTCACCGTAGAGCAGTTTCACAGGGTTGGTGTCAGTGCCGAAGGGACACATGGCACCGTCGCAACAGGCAGCGCCGAAGCCTGTAATGGTCTGGAGGCGATTGTCATTCACAGTCATCGTGACTGAAGCCCTCCTCACAGCGTGGCCAGCCGTCACGGCTGCCAGCGCCAAAATAGTGATGATAACCTTTCTCATTGTGTTAGTAAATTGCAATTCGGGTGCAAAGGTACGAAAAGTTGGGCGATTATCACGTGGAAAACTATTAAAAAAGCAAAAAAAGGAAAATCTCCCTGTCGCAGTGCCGTTAGTTTCGCATAATTTTCGTAACTTTGCAGTCGCTTTTCGAAGGGAATTATTCACATTATTAATATTATAACAAATAACACAATTATGACAATCAACGAATTTAATTTTGCCGGTAAGAAGGCAATCGTGCGCGTTGACTTCAACGTGCCCCTCGATGAGAATGGTAAGATCACTGACGACACCCGTATCCGTGGTGCCCTGCCCACGTTGAAGAAGATCCTGGCCGATGGTGGTGCCACCATCATCATGAGCCACATGGGCAAGCCCAAAGGTAAGGTGAACCCCAAACTGTCGCTCGGACAGATCCGCGAGGCTGTGGAGAAGGCCCTCGGCGTACCCGTGGCTTTTGCACCCGACTGCGCCAAGGCTGCCGACGCTGCCAAGGCCCTGAAGATGGGCGAGGCCCTGCTCTTGGAGAACCTGCGCTACTATCCTGAGGAGGAAGGCAAGCCCGTAGGCATCGAGAAGACCGATCCCGCCTACGACGAGGCCAAGAAGGCCATGAAGGCCAGCCAGAAGGAGTTTGCCAAGACCCTCGCATCGTATGCAGACTGCTACGTGATGGATGCCTTTGGCACCGCTCACCGCAAGCACGCCTCTACGGCTGTCATCGCCGACTACTTCGATGCTGACAACAAGATGCTCGGTCTGCTGATGGAGAAGGAAGTACAGGCTGTTGACAATGTGCTCTCGAACATCAAGCGTCCGTTCGTCGCCATCATGGGTGGCTCGAAGGTTTCTTCGAAGATCGGTATCATCGAGAACCTGCTCGGCAAGGTAGACAAACTCATCCTCTGCGGCGGTATGACCTATACCTTCGCCAAGGCTCACGGCGGCGAAATCGGCGACTCGATCGTGGAACTCGACAAACTCGACGTGGCTCTGGGCGTGGAGGAACTGGCCAAGAAGAACGGCGTGGAACTGGTGCTCGGATCTGACTGCACCGCCACGAATGGCCTCGACTTCGGCACGATGACTGTGAAGCCCGGCGCTGAGATCATCAACTGCCCGGCCAACAAGGTGCCTGCAGGTTTCGAGGGCGTGGATGCCGGTCCTGCCTCTCAGGACGACTTCCGTCGCGCCATCAAGGGCGCCAAGACCATCCTGTGGAACGGTCCTGCCGGCGTCTTCGAGTGCGACACATTCACCCCGGGTAGCCGCGCCATCGGCGAGGCCATCGCTGAGGCAACTGCCGAGGGAGCCTTCTCTCTGATCGGCGGCGGCGACTCTGTGGCTTGCGTCAACAAGTTCGGCCTGGCCGACAAGGTGTCGTACATCTCCACCGGTGGTGGCGCCCTGCTCGAGGCCATCGAGGGCAAGGTGCTCCCAGGCGTAGCAGCCATCAAGGGCGAGTAAAAATTATACTATTTTCTTTTCTACCGCCAGTCTTACGAGGCTGGCGGTATTTTTTATACCATATTTCGCCAGCAGGCGCTTGCGGTACCAACTCACAGTCTCGGTACTGAGATGGAGTTGAGTGGCTATCTGCGGATTGGTCATTCCATCACAGATCAGGCGCAGGATGTGGGCTTCCACATCCGTCAGAACCACGCTGCTGCTTTTGCCCTCACGCAGAATGGCCTCCACCTGTGGCGAGACATACTCCCGCTTCTGCCACACGCTGACGATGGCCTCTATCAGTTCCTCTATCGGTGAACTCTTCAGCACATAACCATGCGCCCCGCATTCCATCATGCGTTGGATCACGGAGTATTCGTCATGGATGGTCACAGCCACGATGCGGACATTCGGATAATTACTGACTGTCTGCTGACAGAAGGCGACACCGTCGCCGTCAGGCATGGAGAGGTCGAGCAGCAGCACGTCGGGGCGCCGTTCTTCCAATACCAGTCTACAGGCTTCCAGTGTGTTGAAGGTACGGCTCACGTGGGCTTTCCCGCTTTCATTGATGAGTTCAGAAAGTCCCTCGCACACCATCTGGTGGTCGTCAGCAATATACACGTCTATCAGGTAATTCTTCATAATGGCAATGTGATGTTAATGTCTGTTCCCTGTCCGTCGGCAGATACAATATCGAATCGGCCCTTGTATGGCTCTATTCGTTCGCGGATGTTTTGCAGGCCCATGCCTTCTGGGTCAGGGGAGACCATTCCCTTTCCGTCATCACTGACGGAGAGCGTTACTTGGTGTGGTTCCTGCATCAGTTGGATACTGATATTGCCGGCCTCTGCATGCTTCATGGCATTGTTCACCAGTTCGTAGGCACAGCGGTAGAGCACGAGTTCCTTGTCCCTATTCAGACAGATTTCGCCGATTGCTTGGAACTTTGCATTTGGCACAGATATGGCAAAGTCGCGCAGGGCCGATTCCAAGCCGTTCTTCAATAACTCTTCCGGCATCAAGTGATGGGCCGTCCGTCGCAGTTCAGTATGGATGGCGTCGAGCAATGCCAGCGAATCATGCGATCCGTCCTCCAGTTTCATCCGCAGCACTGACAGCATCCCGCCGAGACCGTCGTGCAGGTCGCGGGCTAGGATCTGCCGTTCTTTCGTTTCTGTCTCTAATGCCACCTTTGCTGCCAACAGCGCCTTTTGCCTGCGGTGCGCCAGATGGCGATACACGAACAACACCGCCAACAGTGCTATCAGTCCGATGGCGGCAGCAAGGAGCCAAAGGTACAGTCCGCGTTCCTTATCCAGTGCCGCAATCTGCGCCTCCTTCTGACGAGTCTCGTAGAGCACCTCCATCTGCGACAGTCCGCTCTGATAGTGGTCAGTGGCGTAGCGTGTCATCACGTTGTGCATCTTCTGGATATACTCACGTGCCTTCTCCTTCTGTCCAAATTCTGTGTATATCTCCGCCAGAAGTCGGTAGCAGTTGGCATCGGCATCGGTGGCAAGCGAGTCAGGGCGGACGGTGCGTAGACCGTAGTCGAGGGCCTCCTTCCAGCGTCCTTCCGTCATCGCCACCTCACTGCAGGCGACATAGACGTCTCTCTGCTCCTCCAGTCTCAGACTGTCTGCCAGACTGACGGCTTCGCGGGCATACGTCTTGGCGGCAGCCAGATCTTGATGGCCTTCCATCAGGTTCAGCCGCGCCATATAGGACAGCACTACAGGATAGTCTTCCATCTCTTCGTCACGGTGGGCATAGTAGTAGGCATAGCACTGCTCCGCATTCTGGCGGGCTTTCTCGTAGTCGTTCTGTCCGATGTAGAGTTTGACAAGCCCCTTTTGTGGCAGTGCCATCATCAGTGAGTCTTTCGACTCCTCGCCTTTCTGAATAGCCAACAGATAGTTGCGCTCTGCCTCCTGACTATTACCCATAATCAGGTAGAGTTCACCGATATTGTTATAGAGTATGGCCTGACTCTGCAGCCAGTGGTGTTTCTCGAAGATAGGCAGTGCTTTCTGATAGTAGTTGATGGCCAGATGAGCCTTCCCTTGCAGGTTATAGACATTGGCTATCGAGCCGTAGATGGCCGAGCGGGCATCATCAACATGTCCCTCATTGTAGCGGCTGTCGTGTTCCATCGTATCGACGACAGCGAGTGCCTGCTGGAAATAGCGGAGGGCCTCGTCAAAATCCTCTTTGCCGTAGCGCAACAGTCCTAAGTACCGCAGGGCGTTCTGGCGTCTCCATACGCCGTTCACCTTATAACTCAGTGCCAATGCCTTTTGGGCGTAGTATTCTGCCTTTTTGTCATCGATGGACAGATAGCCGCGCATCAGTTCGTCGTAGGCTTTGAGCAGTTCTTCCCCCTTCGGCGGATTGGCACTCTTCAGGGCCGCTTCTAAGGAATCGACGCGGGCATTGCGGTAGTCGTCGTAGCCATATACAACTAATGGAATACAAAGGCACAAAGACACGAAGTATAGCCACAGAGAAAAACTTTGTGTCTTTGTGCCTTTGTGTTCAGTTCTCATCATACGTCTTCTATTTTTCTGCAAAGTTACATAATTCTTTCCATATCATCCACCCATTTGGGTGGAAATCTGATCTTTCCCATCCTTTTTCCCACCCATTTAGGTGGAGGGGTGGTCGTCCTGACGTCGGAATTATTTGCCCCAAATCTGGGGGAAATCATTCCGACATCGGAAAACTTTGCCCTGGATTTGGGACATAAAATTCTGACTTCGGGAAAAAATGCCCTGGATTTAGGGAATAAAATTCCGACTTCGGGAAAACATGCTGTGGATTTAGGGCATAATATTCCGACCTCGGGAAAACGTGCCCTGGATTTAGGGCATAATATTCAGACCTCAGAAAAACGTGCCCTGGATTTAAGGCGTGTAGTGTACTGATTTTGGTTGACAGTTTTGTTTGTTATTCCTAACTTGGTTTACACATCATTGTTTTTATTCCTATACAGGTTGTCAGTTTATGACTTTATTCCTGCTTCGGTTTACACTTTTGTCTTTATTCCTAAGATGGTTGTCACTCCAAAGTCTTTGTCCTAAGACGGTTGACAGTCATGCTGCATGACAGAATCAGAGCATATTCTGCCAGCCGTCTTCTTGGCGGTGCAAAGATAGGCATTTTCCTTGGACTATGCAAGCTTATTCCTGATTTTGTTGTCAGAACGGCAGTTTGTCATCTTGCTCCTGCTTATCTCCCAGAAGCAGTCCAATGTGGTCTCTCAGACTGTATTCCGCAC
>JAGCRH010000023.1 GCA_017964785.1 Prevotella sp. | reverse complement strand
TCATCACCTATGAGCAGACGCTTGGGATCAGTTGAAAGGGTGGTCTTACCTGTACCTGACAGACCAAAGAATATAGCGGTGTTCTTACCCTCCATATCAGTGTTGGCAGAGCAGTGCATAGAAGCGATACCCTGCAGAGGCAGATAGTAGTTCATCATTGAGAACATACCCTTCTTCATCTCACCACCGTACCAGGTGTTGATGATGCACTGCTCACGGGTAGTGGTGTTGAAGGCTACACAAGTCTCTGAGTTCAGACCCAGTTCCTTGTAGTTCTCAACCTTTGCCTTCGAAGCATTGTAGATCACGAAGTTCGGCTCGAACGACTCCAGTTCCTCAGCGGTGGGCTGGATGAACATGTTCTTCACGAAGTGAGCCTGCCAAGCCACCTCCACGATGAAACGGACACGCAGACGGGTTGCCTCGTTGGCACCGCAGAAAGCATCCATCACATACAGGTTCTTGTTGCAGAGTTCCTTGATGGCAATCTCCTTAACGGTCTTCCAGACCTCCTCGCTCATGGGGTGGTTGTCGTTCTTGTACTCCTCAGAAGTCCACCATACCTTGTCCTCGCTCTGTGCATCCTTCACGATGTACTTGTCCTTAGGCGAACGACCGGTATAGATACCTGTCATCACGTTAACAGCGTTCAATTCGGTGTTGACACCCTTGTCAAAACCAGTTAAGCCAGCCTTTGTCTCCTCCTCGAAGAGGTACTCATACGACGGATTGTGAGCAATCACGGTAGAACCGGTGATGCCATACTGTGTTAAATCTAACTTTGCCATATTACTAATCTATTTTTAAATGAATATTATCCTCGTTATTTTCTAATCGGCTGCAAGGACGGTGCAAACCGAATGCAGAAAGCATGCTTTTTGCTGAGGTGCAGCCCGTTCTCGCGGACGTGATTTTAAATCACGGCTGCAAAATTACTAATAATTTGAGAATTAGACACTAAGAATTAAGATTATTTTGCGCGCACACAATTCTTTTTAGGTTAAAGAAGTTAAAAAACGATGTCGGAGCGACATATTTGCCACTCCGACATAACAATTAAATGTGCTGATATTTATTGTTTCAGCTCTTCAGGCACCACTGGCATGGCTCCGTTCTGGGTGCAGACGAAGGCACTGACGGCTACTGCCGTCTTATGGGCCACCTGAACGGGTTTGCCATTGATGATACAGGCACAGAAACTACCCGTAAACGAGTCGCCGGCACCTACGGTATCGGCTACCGTCACCTTTGGCGTATCCTGGAAGGAGGTCAGTCCATCGTCTGTGAAGACATACGACCCATTGGTACCACAAGTGAGGACGAGCATCTTCAGACCATAGTCCTGTACCATCTTCTCACAGGTCTGACGCATATCCAGACCGTCATAGCCGAACATGCGGTTCACAACCACCAGTTCCTCGTCATTAATCTTCAGGATATTACAGAGCTTGAAGGAGTCCTCGAGGATGTCCTTAGAGTAGAACTGCTGGCGCAGGTTGATGTCGCAGATCTTCAGGCAGTCGGCGGGGGTGTCAGCCAGGAACTTGCGGATGTTCTTACGAGACACCTCGTTGCGCTGAGCCAGAGAACCGAAGCAGACGGCACGGGCATTCTTGGCTATCTCTGCCATCTCATCGGTATAAGGGATGTTGTCCCAGGCCACACCTTCCTTGATGTCGTAGGTGGGGATGCCACCCTCTGCCAGTGTGACTTGCACGGTACCTGTCGGATAAGGCACACGGGGCATCAGATAGTTCAGGTTATGTTCCTTCAGGGCATCAATCGTCTCTTCTGCCAGAGCATCCTCACCTAATGCACTGATGGCGATGGTATCCAAGCCAAACTGACCTGCGTGATAAGCGAAGTTGGCTGGTGCGCCACCTAATTTCTTTCCTTCGGGAAGTACATCCCACAAAGCCTCTCCGAGGCCTACGATATAACGTTTCTTTTCCATATTCTTTTTTTAGTTTACAGTTTACAGTTTACGGTTTACAGGTGATTTCCTCTGCGGTAATACAGTTTCCAGTCATATCAACTGTAAACCGTAAACTGTAAACTAATTATTTTACTTTGTTGATATAGGTGAATAAATAAATGACACCGATTGCCATGATGATAACGGCTCCTGCCTGTCCCATCGCGTCACTCATGAAGCCCATCAGCAATGGGAAGATGGTGCCGCCGAAGAGACCCATGATCATCAGTCCGCTCACCTCGTTCTGTTTCTGTGGCATAGCCGTCAGAGCCTGGGCAAAGCAGATGGAGAAGATGTTGGAGTTGCCGTAGCCCACGAGGGCGATAGCGGTATAGAGCATCCATTTCTCAGTGCCGGTGAAGAGTCCGAACATCGAGAGAGCCATCATGATGACACTGATGATGAAGAAGGTACGGTTGTTCATCACACGGAGGAAGAACGAACCCGTCAGACAGCCGATGGTACGGAAGATGAAGTAGAGACTGGTGGCAAAGGCCGCATCATTGAGGGTCATCCCCAGACGCTCCATCAGGATCTTCGGTGCCGTGGTGTTCGTACCCACGTCAATGCCTACATGACACATGATACCCAGGAACGACAGCAGGACGATGGGTGTGCCCAGCAGTTTCAGGCACTCGGTGAAGGTCGATGGCTTACCTTCAACCTTCTCCTCCTCAATAGGTGTGACTGCCAACAGGGCGGCGGCGAGGATGCCTACCACAAAGTAGATGGCAAAGAGCACGCGCCAGTCGTAGCCGAAGGAGGGGATCACCTGTGTGGCACCCCACATGGCGAGGTACGGTGCCAGGAACGAGGCGATGGCCTTGATGAACTGTCCGAAGGTGAGTGTGGAGGCGAGATTGCCGCCACCCATCACCGTAGATACCAACGGGTTGAGTGAGGTCTGCATCAGTGCATTGCCGATACCGAGCAGTGAGAAAGCACAGAGCATGATGCCGAAGTTCTCACCGAAGAGAGGCAGCAGCAACGATACGATAGTCACCACCAACGAGAGTAGAACGGTGTTCTTACGTCCGATCTTGTTCATCAGCATACCCGTTGGCACACTGAATATCAGGAACCAGAAGAACACGAGCGAGGGGAAGATGTTGGCTGTTGAATCATTCAGCGCGAGGTCTTCCTTCACATAGTTGGATGCAATGCCCACCAGGTCAACGAAACCCATGGCAAAGAAGCAGAACATCACAGGGATCAGGGCAAATTTAGTCTGTTTCATATTGTTTGTTGTTATTTGTTTACTGTTTTATAGTTTACGGTTTACAGTTTACTGTTTACAGATGATTACTTCTATAGTCAGAACGGCTTGCCTGCATATCATCTGTAAACCGTCAACTGTCAACTATTAATTTTTAATCTCATAAATCGTAGCCTTGCCGCCCTTCACCTTAATATTATTATAAGGCTCTGAGGGGAATACCAGGTTGGTCATCGCCATCTTGCCCTCTGCATCGAAGGCCTCGATGGAACAACGGTCTATGAAGAGGCGCAACTGCTTGATCTGTCCGTAGGTGGGAGCCTCAGTCACACAGGGGAAGGCATCGCTGAAACCGACATCGCCGCTCTTCGTACGATCCATGCAGAACGTCTGTTTCTGTCCGTCGTAGGTCAGCACCACCTGTTCGCCTTTCAGGTTCGACAGCACAATCTCTGCCTGACTCTTCACGTCAATGACAATCTCACAGGCTTCTGTCGGTTTCTTGACCTTGGCACCGCGAAGGGCCAGCATCTCTTTCGAGGGCACCACACTGACGTAGGTCTCCTCGCCACACTTGAACAAGCCAAGGTCGCGGGGAATGGAGTTGCCGGAGCGATACTGCTTGGTAGGCACCTGATTCGCATACTGCCAGTTCGACATCCATGCCAGAACGACACAGCGGTTTTCCGGGGCATTGTAGAAAGAGACTGTCGCATAGTGATCCTTACCGTAGTCGAGCCATTTGGTCACCTTCGGCATCGACTCACAGGTGAACTTCTTACCGTCGAAGTCGCCCACGAAATACTGTGTGGCACTGCCTCCGAAGGGACCGCCAGGGTTGATGTTACAGATCAGCACCCACTTGTTGCCGATCTTCAACATGTCTGGACACTCCCACACACCACCGTGGTTGCCGTATTCACTGCCGAAGGAACTCTCCTTCCGCCAGTCTTTCAGATTGGCCGACGACCATATCTGCATCTCCTGGCCCACAGCCAGCATCATGATCCAGCGACTTGTTCCCTCATGGTAGAACACCTTCGGGTCGCGGAAGTCGGGAGCACTACTGGTGATGATGGGGTTGTTCTCATATTTTACAAAGGTACGTCCACCATCCTTCGACACTGCCATCGACTGTGTCTGATGATGACCTGCGGAAGTGTAGAAAGCCACCACCTCATTGCCGTTCGTCACACATGAACCGCTGAAGATACTTCCCAGCCAGTCTGGCTCAAGAGCCATCGGCTGTGCCTCCCAATGAATCAGGTCGCGTGAGGTGGAGTGCCCCCAGTGCATGTTCTCCCATTGCGAACCGTAGGGGTTCCACTGGTAGTACAGGTGCCAGACACCATCTTTATAGAACATACCATTGGGATCGTTCATCCATCCATAGACTGGTGTGTGATGATAAATAGGACGGAAATGCTCACGGTTGGTAGTGTCGAACGTGTCGGAGAACTTGATATCCTTCCAACAGACGAACTCACCTACTGCACCTTTCTGGCGTCTGTCACCATGGAACTCTATATCCAGCAGAGAGGCACCCTTCAACTCGTAAGGCACATAATAGTCCACGCGGTCAATGGCCAACTTGACATTCAGACGCTGCATCATGTCGTTGCGGTTGTCCAGTACGGCAATAGCCGCAATCTCCTCCGTTTCCTGCACAGGCAACAGCACGTACTTCTTGCCTTGTTCCACTTTCACCATGGCATGCTTGTCACCCAGCACCCTCGGCGTCACCTGAGCCATAGCTGATGCTGTCATCAAAAACGCTGCCATCCATAAAATCACTTTTCTTTTCATTTCGCTATTCATTTAATTGTTTCAAATCTGCTGCAAAGTTATGCTAACTATCATTGAAACACTATAATAAATGTTTCATTCACTAACAAAAATCGTTCATTGCAACAAAAATGCAAGCAATGAACGAATATTATGTCGAAAAAGCGCGACTCATCACAAGCCGCGCCTTTTTCATGTTACTAACTAATTAACTCAACAGAGCGAATCTTATTGCCATATCCGGTTCAATGGGCGGACTTGGGCCTCACAATCATCTCCAGAAATAGTAAGTTGGTTATAGATAGACTGCGGGAACACAAGATTTGTCATTGACATGGTTCCGTCCTTTGTGAGTATCTCAACAGACGACTGATCCACAAACACGTCTATCGTCACCGTATTGCCCTCTACGTTCAGGGGTGCCTGCATCGAAGGGATGGAGAAGCTGCCGTTGAAACTGGTCTTCCCAGAAGCGGCAGTACGATGAGCAGTCAGCGTACGGGCATTGGCATTAATGTCAATCACGTATTTCTCGTCCTGGCTGTTGCTGAGCGTGATGGTCGAGTTCTTTTCTAACTTGAGGTTCAAGCGTAACTGATAGGCATCTTTCGCATCAATCGTTGTGCCTACATTCTGCCATGTACCAGCAATCTTGTCGATTTCGTTCACCACAGGGCAACAGAGCAAAGGTTTCTCATTAAACTCGATGAGTTTCAGTTCACGGGGCAGTGTCATGGCAGAACGCCAGGGTGAGCAGGGCACATCGCCGGCATAACTCCAGTTGTTCATCCAACCGATCATGATCTTACGGTCACCAGTATTTGACCAGGTGACACCTGCGTAGTTGTCCATACCATAGTCGAGCCAAAGGGGATAGTCGAGGGCATCGGCCTTGAACTCCTTACCGTCGAAGTCACCGACGAAGTACATCATGCCTGAGCCAAGGATAGGTCCACCGGGATTGACACTGACCAGCAGCACCCACTTGTCGCCGAACTGCAACAGATCAGGACATTCCCATTGCAGATTTGGACGACCAGGCAGTTCTACGATGAAGGTGCTAAGTTTGGTCCATGTCTTCATATCGGTAGAGCCGAAGAATTCAATTCCTTTGCTCCAGCCTTTTGCCAGCGACATAACCCATTGTTTGGAGTCAGCATGCCAGAATACCTTGGGGTCACGCTGTCTGTCGTCATTGTTTTTAATAATGGGGTTGGCCACATAGCGTGTAAAGGTCTTACCGCCATCGGTAGAATAAGCCATACTCTGTTGCTGTCCGGCATCACCTGCCGAGGTGTAGAATGCCACCATGGCACCCGCTCCGAATCCAGCTGTGTTGTCTTTGTCAATGACGGCAGAACCTGAGAAGATGTCACCAAGTTCATCGCGTGTCAGGGCTACGGTCTGCTCCTTCCAATGGAATAGGTCAGTGGAGGTGGCATGTCCCCACGACATGTTGCCCCAAACGTTACCTTGCGGGTTGTACTGATAGAACAGGTGATAC
>JAGCRH010000022.1 GCA_017964785.1 Prevotella sp. | reverse complement strand
GTATCACCTGTTCTATCAGTACAACCCGCAAGGTAACGTTTGGGGCAACATGTCGTGGGGACATGCCACCTCCACTGACCTATTCCATTGGAAGGAGCAGACCGTAGCCCTGACACGCGATGAACTTGGTGACATCTTCTCGGGTTCTGCCGTCATCGATAAGGACAACACTGCAGGATTCGGAGCAGGTGCCATGGTGGCATTCTACACCTCGGCAAGTGATGCTGGACAGCAGCAGAGTATGGCTTATTCTACCGATGGGGGTAAGACCTTTACACGCTATGTGGCTAACCCCGTTATTAAAAACAACGACGATAGGCAGCGTGACCCCAAGGTATTCTGGCATGCTGACTCCAAACAATGGATTATGTCGCTGGCAAAAGGCTGGAGCAAAGGAATTGAATTCTTCGGCTCTACCGATATGAAGACATGGAGTAAACTTAGCACCTTTATCGTAGAACTGCCTGGCCGTCCAAATCTACAATGGGAATGTCCTGATCTGTTGCAGTTCGGCGACAAATGGGTGCTGCTGGTCAGTGTCAATCCCGGTGGTCCTATCCTTGGCTCTGGTATGATGTACTTCGTCGGTGACTTTGACGGTAAGGAGTTCAAAGCCGATGCCCTCGACTATCCCCTTTGGCTCGACTATGGTATGGACAACTATGCAGGTGTCACGTGGTCAAATACTGCTGACCGTAAAATCATGATTGGTTGGATGAACAACTGGAGTTATGCCGGCGATGTACCCTGTTCACCCTGGCGTTCTGCCATGACGCTGCCCCGTGAACTGAAACTCACAGCGTTTAATGGTAAACCTTTGCTCTGCTGCCCTGTGGTGAACGAAATCGACAAGATTGCTGGAACATGGCAGAATGTAGGCACAACGATTGATGCGAAAGATGCCTATCAGTTGCGCTTGACTCTCCAGTTAGACAAGAACTCGACCATCACGCTCAGCAACAGCCAGGATGAGAAATACGTGATTGACATCAATGCCAATGCCCGTACACTGACTGCTCATCGTACTGCTGCTACTGGCAAGACCAGTTTTAACGGCAGTTTCTCCATTCCTTCGATGCAAGCACCTCTGAATATAGAGGGCGAAACGGTTACGATAGATATGTTTGTGGATCAGTCGTCTGTTGAGATACTCACAAAGGATGGAACAATGTCAATGACCAACCTTGTATTCCCGCAGTCTCTATATAATAGCCTGACGATCATTGGAGCCACCTATGAGGCGCAGATACGAACTCTTAATCGTATTTGGTAATAAAAATCGTTCATTGCTTACATTATTGTTGCGATGAACGATTTTTGTTTGTCTTTGAAACATATCTTATCGCTGTCAATAGTGATTTGTTGTATCTTTGCACCAGATTTAGATTCATACATGTGTAATTGGTTAAGTTAATTGTTAGTTTGGTAAAAAAAAGGCGCGGCTCGTGATGAGTCGCGCCTTTTTTTATGACTGAATGACGTCGTATCAGATGAATTCTTTTGGAATGGTAGGCATTGCACCATTCTGGGTACAGACGAAGGCACTTATCTGGACGGCGGTCTTGTGAGCCTCCTGAACGGGTTTGCCATTGAGGATGCAAGCACAGAAGGAACCCGTGAATGAGTCGCCGGCGCCAACGGTATCGGCTACTTCAACCTTTGGCGTGTCTTGGAATGAGGTCAAGCCATCATCGGTAAACACATAAGATCCATTAGTACCACAGGTCAGCACAAGCATCTTTAGCCCATAGTCCTGTACCATCTTCTCACAGGTCTGGCGCATGTCCAACCCATCATAGCCAAACATCCGATTCACAACTACCAGTTCCTCATCGTTGATTTTCAGGATATTGCATAGTTGGAATGAGTCTTCGAGCACCTCTTTTGAATAGAATTGCTGACGCAGGTTGATGTCGCAGATCTTCAGGCAGTCGGCAGGGGTGTCAGCCAGGAACTTACGGATATTTTCACGTGAGACCTTGTTTCGCTGCGCCAATGACCCGAAACAGACGGCACGGGCGTTCTTGGCGATTTCTGCCATTTCATCAGTATAGGGGATGTTATCCCATGCCACACCTTCCTTGATCTCATACGTTGGGATACCGCCTTCAGCGAGTGTTACTTGTACGGTGCCGGTGGGATAAGGAACGCGTGGCATCAGGTAGTTCAATCCATGCTCCTTTAGAGCCTCAATTGTCTCTTCTGCGAGGGCATCCTCACCTAATGCACTGATGGCGATGGTATCAAGGCCGAATTGACCTGCGTGATAAGCGAAGTTGGCAGGTGCGCCACCCAGTTTCTTTCCTTCGGGAAGTACATCCCATAATGCCTCTCCGAGGCCTACGATATAACGTTTCATGCTTTTACGGTTTTAAGTTGTTTGATATAAGTGAATAAGTAAATAACGCCGAGGGCCATGATCAGTACGGCACCAGCCTGCCCCATGGCATCACTGGCAAAGCCCATCAACAATGGGAATACCGTTCCACCGAAAAGTCCCATAATCATCAGACCGCTGACTTCGTTCTGTTTCTCGGGCATTGAGGTGAGTGCTTGTGCAAAGCAAATGGAGAAGATGTTCGAATTGCCATAACCTACCAATGCGATGGCTGTATAGAGTATCCATTTCTCCGTTCCGATGAAGAGTCCACACATGGATAAGGCCATCATGACAACGCTGATGATAAAGAAGGTACGGGTAGGCAGTAACCGAAGGAAGAACGAACCCGTCAGACAACCGATGGTACGGAAGATAAAATAGAGGCTTGTGGCGAAGGCGGCATCATTCAATGTCATACCTAAACGCTCCATCAGAATCTTCGGAGCGGTGGTATTGGTACCTACGTCAATACCTACGTGACACATGATACCGAAGAATGACAGTAGGACAATAGGTGTACCCAATAACTTAAAGCACTCTGCGAAGGTCGATACCTTGCCTTCTATCTTTGGCTCATCAATAGGTGTTACGCCTAACAAAGCAGTAGCCAGGATGCCGATGACGAAGTAGATGCCAAAGAGGATACGCCAGTCGTAACCGAACGAAGGTATCATCTGTGTAGCACCCCACATCGCCAGATAAGGCGCCAGGAATGAGGCAATTGCCTTGATAAACTGTCCGAAGGTGAGTGTCGATGCCAGATTGCCCCCACCCATCACTGTCGATACCAATGGATTCAGTGAGGTCTGCATCAGTGCATTACCAATACCCAGCAATGAGAATGAAATCAGCATGATGGCGAAGTTATTGCCAAAAAGAGGAATCAGCAGCGACAGTACCGTCACGCCGAGTGAGAGCAGTACAGTATTCTTGCGTCCGATTTTGTTCATCAACATTCCAGTAGGGACACTGAAAATGAGGAACCAGAAGAACACGAGTGAAGGGAAGATGTTGGCTGTCGAGTCGTTCAGTGCCAGGTCTTCTTTCACGTAGTTGGAAGCGATGCCCACCAAATCCACGAAACCCATGCAGAAGAAGCAGAGCATCACAGGGATGAGGGCGAGTTTGTTGACTTTACTCATGATGATATTTTTATTTGTTGATTTCGAATATGGTTGCTTTGCCTCCCTTTACCTTAATAATATTATAAGGCTCATTGGGGAACACGAGGTTGGTCATGACCATCTTACCGTCGCTGTCAAAAGCCTCGATACTACAGCGGTCGATGAAAAGACGCAGTTGGCGGATACTGCCGTAGGTGGGAGCCGTCGTTACGCAGGGGAAGGCTTCGCTGAAACTCACATCGCCGCTCTTCGTGCGATCCATAGAGAAGGTCTGCTTCTGGGCATCATAGTTCATCATGACTTGCTCACCCTTTGCATTCGACAACTCAATGGTGGCTGACCCTTTTACATCTATTACAATCTCGCAGGTCTCTGTTGGCTTCTTTATTTTTTGACCACGCACGGCTAGCATTTCTTCAGAGGGTTTCACGCTCACATAAGTCTCCTCATTATACTTGAAAATGCCGAGATCACGAGGGATGGAGTTGGCACTACGGAACTGTTTGGTTGGCACTTGGTTGGCATACTGCCAGTTTGACATCCAGGCCAGCACCACACGACGGTTGGCTGGAGCGTTATAGAACGACACTGTCGCATAATGATCTTTACCATAGTCCATCCACTTCGTCACCTTTGGCATCGACTCGCAGGTGAATTTCTTGCCGTCGAAGTCGCCCACAAAATACTGTGTGGCCGAGCCCCCAAATGGTCCACCAGGGTTGATGTTGCATAACAGCACCCACTTGTTGTCAATCTTGAACAGATCAGGGCACTCCCATACGCCGCCATGATTGCCATATTCCTTACCAAATGATGATTCGTATTTCCATGCTTTCAAGTCCTTCGATGAATAGATACGCATTTCTTGACCAGCGGCCAGAATGAGGTTCCATACCTTTGCTTCCTCATTCCAGAATGCCTTCGGATCACGGAAATCCGGTGCGTCGCTCGTCAGGATTGGATTGCCACTGAACTTTTCAAATGTCAGTCCGCCATCCTTGGATACTGCCATCGACTGCGTCTGATGGTGTCCGGCTGAGGTATAGAAAGCCACGACATCATTGCCATTAGTCACACATGACCCTGAGAAAATACTGCCTAACCAGTCGGACTCGATTGCCAAGGGCTGGGCCTCCCAGTGAATAAGGTCTTTTGACGTGGAGTGTCCCCAGGTCATATTCTCCCATTGTGAGCCATAGGGATTAAACTGATAATAAAGATGCCACACGCCATCCTTGTAGAACATACCATTAGGATCGTTCATCCAGCCGTACACTGGTGTATGATGATAAGCCGGACGGAATTTCTCACGGTTTGTCGTGTCGAACGTGTCACTGTGTTTTATCTCCTTCCAGCACACAAAGTCTTTCACGGCACCTGTTGTACGACGATCACCCTGAAAAGTGATGTCGAGTAACATGGCCTGATTAAGTTCCAGGGGGACAAAATAATCTACTTTATCTACGGCCAGTCTTACGTTCAGCCGCTTCACCATTTCGTTCTTTCCATTGAGCACGGCAATGTGTGCGTTCTCTTCTTTCTCCTGCACGGGTAGCAACAGGTATTTCTTTCCTTGCTCTACTCGTACCATTGCATGGTTCTCTCCCAGCACATTCGGCTGCACCTGAGCCTGTACTGATGTCGCCATCAGCACCGCAGCCGCGATTGTTGTCATTAACTTTTTCATATTGTTACTCATTTATTGTTTGAACTTTCTGCTGCAAAAGTACTGTAAAAACCTGATACAGACAATAAATAATGTTTCATTTGATAACAAAAATCGTTCATTGCAACAAAAATACATACAATGTACGATTTGTTATATGTTAAATAAATTAAAGGGAAAGAATAAATCGTGATATCTTAATGGGTAGTTCGGAATAATTATGTAATTTTGTGCTTTAGCAAGTACATATTATATGATATATGAAAAGGATATTTATTTTTGGAATGTTGATGACGGCAATGACTGTATCATCGCAAGTGAAGACGGACATCACGCAGTTTAACCTCTCTGGCCCATACGCTGTGGCGGCACCCGTCGCCTTCGACACCGTCGATGTGCAGGGCAAGAAATACGATGACAAGACGCTGATGAATGCCATGAGCCTGTCATCACCTGCATCGAGGATGTTCGATGGTCAGGTGTTGCCCTCGTTAGAGGAAAGCCGTAGTGTGGGTCTGCTCTCCTTCTATGTCAATAATAGTGACTACCTGAAAGGAAAGATTGAGGTGAAGGGACCGAAGAACTACAAACTCTTCATCGATGGAGCAGAAGGCTCTCCCGACCTGAAACTCGCCCCTGAGCACCACACCTTCACCATCAAGTATCTTGCTGAGCCGAAAGACACCGACTCCATCAAGGTCACCATTGATGCACCACAGACGGTTGCCTATACACTTGAAGACAGACATCCCTATATGGTTCACGACCTCACCGACGGCAAGCGTGTGAGAGGTGTCTCCCTCTCTGCCGACGGACAGTTGGTGGTGCTTTCTTATCAGACGACGGAACGGGGCGGCAACAGCCGTTGGGACTACGAACTCCGCGAGACCAAGACCCAGCGCCTCGTCTCCCGTCCGTCACACAATCCTCGTTGGATGCCCAAGAGCATTGCGTGGCTGGAGGAAGAGAAAGAAGGCAACAAACGCGTATTATATAAGGTGGAGCCTCGCAACGGTGCCCGTACCCGTTTTGCCTGCGACATTCCAGAGGGCAGTTATACCGTGGCTCCAACTGAGGACTACCTGATTTTCTCAATAGAGGAAAAAGGACCGAAGGAGGACAAGGATGTCTTTGAGGTTCTGGAGATGGATGACCGTCAACCCGGTTGGCGCGACAGACGGTACCTGGCCAAGTACGACATAGCCACTGGCATCACCCAGCGCATCACCTTCGGCTCGAAAGGCGAACGTCTTGCCGACATCTCGCAGGATGGTCGTAAATTGCTCGTCATCTCTTCCTATTCCCGTCTGACCAAGCGTCCGACAGAGGTGGAGGATGTGTTTGTCATAGATGCGCAGACCTTGAAGATAGACACCTTGTTTACCTGTATCGGATTCCTGGGTAGTTGCGGATTCTCGCCAGATGGTACGCAGATTCTCTTTACTGGCACACCTGAAGCCTTCGATCGTATCGGATGCCAACTGCCTGCCGATGTCACGCCGAGCATGACGGAGAACGAACTGTTCCTCTACGACATCGCCTCGAAGAAAGTCACGCCGATGACAAAGGATTTCGATCCCTCCATTGATGGAGGACCTGACTGGTCGTGGGCTGACGGACAGATTTATTTCTCTGCCGAAGACCGCGACTACGTGAATATCTTCTCACTCAATCCCAAGACGGGTAAGATTACGAAACTCCCTGCCGAGGGCGACTATGTCTACCGCTTCGATGCGGCGGCTCATGCCCCCGCCATCGCCTACCTCTCCTATAAGACGATGGAGCCCGCCTCGGCGTATGTTCTCGACCTCTCTGCAGCAGCCAAGAAATCAAAGACTACAACCTTCTTTGATGGTGCAACAGCCCTTGGCGATGCAGAGGTAGGCACTTGCGAGGATTGGAACTTCAAGAATAGCAAGGGCGACACCGTCTATGGTCGTCTTTATCTGCCGAAGGACTTCGATGCCTCGAAACAATATCCGATGATTGTGTATTATTATGGTGGTTGCTCGCCCGTGAGCCGTTTTTTTGAGTCACCCTATGCTCCGCAGTACTGGAACTCACTTGGTTATGTGGCTTATATCCTTGAACCTAGCGGTGCTACGGGCTTCGGACAGGAATGGGCCTCGCGCCATGTGAACACTGCCGGACGGGGCCCTG
>JAGCRH010000021.1 GCA_017964785.1 Prevotella sp. | reverse complement strand
TCGCAGCTCATTCCTGTAGCCGCTGATCACATGACTATAATCTTTCTTTGCATCCATAATTGTACACTTTTTGATACATGGGTGCAAAGGTAGCAACTTTCGAGCAATGCTACAATGCGGAAAAACGGAGACGCTTACTTTTCTTCACCCAGAATTGGGACACGATTTCCCGAGGTCGAAATACCTTCTCCCAGTTTTGGGGCTGAGTTTTAAAAGGTCAAAATGACAAGTCCCAAATTCATGACAGACCATCCAAAAACTTGAAAAACCTGCCTAAAAACTGGGACATATCTATGCACGGTGTGCAGAAACGTGCCTCAGATTCGGGGGACATTTATGCACGGTGGGTGGAAACATGACTCAGGTTCAGGGGATATTTATGCACGGTGTGCAGAAACCTGCCTCAGATTTAGGGGATATTTATGCACGGTGTGCAGAAATCTGCCTCAGATTCAGGGCATATCTATGCACGGTGTGCATAAACGTGTCTCAAATTTAGGGCAGACTTTTGCACGGTGTGCATAATCTTCTCCCAGATTTTGGACAGATAAATCAAGGTTAGAAATCGAAAAATTTGGATATATGTATATTATTTTGTATCTTTGCAGCCGATAGTTGAAAATATATAAAGTATAGATATGAAGACAAGACAGTTGTTTACGTTATTGCTGTTGGTTTGTCTGCCGTTGGTGGCACAGGCCCAGAAACCTGACAAGAACTTCCACATCTTCCTCTGCTTCGGGCAGTCAAACATGGAAGCAGGTGCACGTCCTGCCGAACAGGACAAGGATTTCAACGACCCACGGTTCCAATTCCTTGCAGCGGTCAACATGCCACGTAAGGAACGTGAGATGGGTCATTGGTACACCGCCATCCCACCAATCTGTCGTGAGGGCAATAACATGGGACCTGTCGATTTCTTTGGCCGTAAGATGATTGAAAGCATCGACAAGCGCTATCGCATTGGTGTCATCAACGTGTCTGTCGCAGGTGCCAAGATCGAACTCTGGGATAAAGACGACTACAAGGCGTATATCGACAACGAGCGCGATTGGATGAAAGCCATCGTGAACCAATACGACGGTAATCCCTACCAGCGACTCGTTGATATGGCACGTATCGCCATGAAGGACGGTGTCGTCAAAGGCATCCTCATCCATCAGGGGGAGTCGAACTCTGACGATCCCAAGTGGCCGGAACGGGTGGCGAAGATCTATCACGACCTCTGTACCGACCTCGGGCTTAATCCCAAGGATGTTCCGCTTCTTGCTGGCGAACTGAAACATGAGGAGCAGGGTGGTGTCTGCTGGCGATTTAATGTAGATATTCTGCCTAACCTGCCCAAAACGCTCCCTAATTCCTACATCATCTCATCCAAGGACTGCGAGAGCACAGGCGACCAGTTCCATTTCAGCACCGAAGGTATGCGCACCCTTGGCTATCGCTATGCCGAGCAGATGCTGAAACTGCATAAGTACAAGCGCGCTAAACGGTAATATAATAAATCAAATTTATGGGTATTAAAAGGATTGCTATTTGTTCGGTTGTCGGCATACTGCTACTGACCACTACCGGTTGTGACATCAACAGTTCTGCGACAAAAAAGCAGCATCACGAGGCCGATAGCCTGATCAATGTCGCCTATGAAACAAAAAACTATGACCGTATAGCGTTGCTGGCCGACAGCCTGAAGGAAACAGGCGGTCTCAGCGAAGGCAAGGCTTACTACTGGTTAGGGTATGCCAGCGACCGTACACATAAGAAACGAATGGCTGAACTCTACTGGACTAAGGGCATGGCTGTCATGGACAACGCTAATACACCAGAGGACTTGGAAGTCTATGCCGCCATCGCCAGCCGCCTGACGGGTTTGAAAAGTACTTGGGGCGAGTATGAAACCGGTTTAAAGGTGGCTTCACCAGCCCTGGAGCACCTTAAGAAATATGATGCCAGGATGACGAGCGACTACATCAACCTGCTCGTCTACCAGGGCTGCTGCCAGAGCCGTTTCGGTCTGAGCGAGAATGCTGACAATAACTTGGAGGAGGCCTATCAAGCCCATCTCGACAATATGGAGAAGAATCCGAATGCGATAGCCTACCGCGATGCCCTTGTCGGTGTTATTAACATCTGCTACAATTTTCTGGAAATCCAAGACTACAAGAAAGCGATGTACTGGATTGACCGCTTTGGCAAACTGCTCGAGGCCTATGACAAGTTGCCGGATGCACGTATCGACTATGCCGACAAGCAGCGGGCACGCTACTATGTCTATCGTGCTACGGCTCTCGAAGGCGTGGGGCGTAAGCGCGAGGCAGCCAAGATATACGAGGATTTCTTAGAGACAAGTTATTCGCTGACGGCAGAAGGACTGATACTCGGCAGTGACTATCTGCGTCAGGCCGGACTGTGGCATGATGCTGCTGACAATCTCAGAAGTACCGAAAGACTCATCAAGGAGTACGGCGTGGACTATTCGCTGCAGACGATTCAGGAGTGGATGCTGAAGAAATATTACGTGAACGTAATGGCCGGGCGCGTTGATACGGCCCATGCTGTGAGCATGAAAATTGTAGAACACCTTGACTCCGCCATCACCAAGCAGCGCCGTCAGGATGCCATCGATGAGGAGGCAGTGCGTCAGAAGGAGTCGGAGATGACGGCAGAGAAGGAGCGCATGGAGCGGCAGCAGTGGTGGACCCGTCTGGCCGTCATGGCTGCCCTCATTCTTGCCCTTGTCATCTATATCTTCGTGCGTAACCGCATGGCGGCGAGACTGAAAAAGGCGCACGAGCAGTTGAAGGTGGCCTATGACCAGTTGGAGGAGACGACTGCGGCCAAGGAGCGTATGGAGAGCGAACTGCGTATTGCCCGCAACATACAGATGTCGATGGTGCCCAGTGTGTTTCCTGACATCAATGGCCTTGATATGTACGCCTCAATGACGCCTGCCAAGGAGGTGGGCGGCGACCTCTATAACTATCTGCTGCAGGGCGACAAACTCTATTTCTGCGTGGGTGATGTCAGCGGCAAGGGTGTGCCTGCCTCGCTGTTTATGGCACAGGCCACGCGTCTGTTCCTCACCCTGGCCAAACAGGAAATGTCACCTGCAGAGATCTGTACCCGCATGAACGATGCCTTATCGGGCAGCGACAATGATAACAATATGTTTGTGACCTTCTGGCTCGGACTCGTAGACCTCACTACCGGACATCTCTCGTTCTGTAATGCTGGCCATAATCCGCCCGTCATAGGATGTGGCAGCGACGATGTCGCCTTCCTGAAAATGCAACCTAATGTACCTATAGGTATCATGCCGGGGATGGAATTCGAAGATGAAGAGATAGAAAACATCAAGGGCCGCCCCTTCTTCATCTATACCGACGGATTGAATGAGGCAGAAAACAAGGAGAAGGAGGAGTTTAGCGATGCGCGTCTGATTGAAATAGTGCGCAACACCAGTTTCAGCACATCGCAGCAACTCGTTGAAACGCTCAGCGCTGAGGTCGAGGCTCACCGTAATGGGGCAGAACCCAGCGATGACCTCACGATGATGTGTCTCTATATTGCGCAATGAGAACAGAAATATGGAGAAAGAAGAGAAATACCATCTGTTGACGGAACAGATCAAGGCTCTTGTTGAGGGCGAGACGGACAGCGTGGCAGTGATGGCCAATGTCTGTGCAGCCATCCACGAGACGATGGGATTCTTCTGGACGGGATTCTATCGGGTGAAGGATGGCGAGTTGGTGCTGGGGCCGTTTCAGGGACCTGTGGCCTGTATGCACATCCCTTTCGGAAAGGGCGTTTGTGGCTCGGCCTGGAAGCGCAGGGAGACCATCTTAGTGCCTGATGTTGAGCAGTTTCCTGGTCATATCGCTTGTAGCAGTCTCTCGCGTTCGGAGATCGTTGTGCCAGTCTTTTCGCAGGCAGGCGAGGTGGTTGCCGTACTCGACATCGATAGTAAGGAACTTGCCACCTTCGATGAGACCGACCGTCAGTATCTGGAGGGTATTTGTGGACTTATAACTATGTAAAATATGAAGAAACTATTCTTTGTGATATGCGGACTGTTGGGCATGATGACTGTTCAGGCCCAGCCGTTGTTGAAGACCCATGTAGAAACGGGTGATGTAGAGGGCGTGCTCGAAGGTAATGACCTTGCCTGTTATTACGCTATACCCTTTGCGGCTCCTCCCGTTGGCGACCTGCGATGGAAGGCACCACAGCCTGCCAAGCCTTGGACGGGTGTGCTCAAAGCCAAGGAGACGGCCAAGTGGCCTCCGCAGCCAGAAAAGAGTTATGTGAAATACGACATGATGGACGAGGACTGTCTCTACCTCAGTGTGGTGACTCCTGCCAAGAAGGTGAGTGAGGCCCTGCCAGTGATGGTATTTATTCATGGAGGTGCCTTCCGCACGGAGCATTATGGCGGAGAATTGTGGCAGAGTCTGGCCCGTCGTGGTGTGGTCACCGTGTCTGTCGCATATCGTGCCGGAGCGCTGGGTTATCTGGCGCATGCCGACCTCGCCAAGGAGAATCCTGAGGGACATTCCGGCAACTATGGCATGCTCGACCTGATCTTCGCCCTGCAATGGGTACAGCGTAACATCCAGAACTTTGGCGGTGATCCTGCGAAGGTGACCATCTTCGGTGAGTCGGCAGGTGCCATGAGTTGTAATATCCTCTGTGCGTCTCCTCTGGCTAAGGGCCTGTTCCGTGCCTGCATCAGTGAGAGCGGAGCCTTTATGTCGCCCTTGAGTCTTATTGACCAGATGACGGCTCAGATGCTGGGATATCTGTTTATGAACCAGTTGCAGAAAAAGAGCATCGCCGAGTTGCGTCAGATGGATGCCAAGTCGCTCACAGGTAATGATGCGAACTTCCAGGGCAGTACGCCCATCATCGATGGCTATGTGATGCCTGCGCCTCTCTACGACCTCTATCAGAAGGGCGAATACAACGATGTGCCTGTGCTGATCATGCACAACAGCGACGAGGGTGCCGTAGAGTTCGACTCGGTGAGCGAAGAGATGTACAACCAGCAGATCAGTTCGTTGCCAGGTCACTGGGGCGACAGTCTGAAAACCTATTACCCGGCTCGTACGGACGAGGAGCGTCTTTATAGCCTTCGCGATGTGGTGCGCGACTTGAATTTTGGATGGCCTGCATACGCCTGGGCCACCTTGCAGAAACAGACGGGTAAGAGTCCCGTTTATGTGGCTTACCTCGCCCAGAAGTCGGATACCACCGTCTATGCCAAAAGCAACCGTCGTGGTGCTGCCCATGCTGATGATATCATGTATCTGAAGGGAGCATTCGACGATAAGGCTGACAAATATCCGCAGGAGAAGAAGGTTGGCGACCTGATGCAGCAGTACTGGGTGAACTTCGCCAAAACGGGAGGGAACCCAAACGGATGGAGCAGCGAGAGCCATCAAGCAGGCTTGGATGGCCGAGTCGTGACAGACGAAGGCGAAGCCAACGGAAAAGGCCTGCCCAACTGGCCCGTGTTCGATGAGCAGAAGCCTACCGTGATGCAGTTCAACAATGGCGCCTCGCTTGTCGATGTGCCTAACAAAGAGCGGATAGCCCTCATAGACCGCTTCTGTCAGTACATCCGTGACTTGAGGGCAGGTAAGGCCACGCAATAAGAATAAATAAGGATTATGAAGAAAATAGTGTTTTGTTTGACGGCACTTGCCTGGATGGGTGCTGCGAATGCCCAGACGGGCAAGGAGTGGGACGACCCCAAGGTGACCCACGTGAACAGGGAGCAGGCCCATACGGTGGCCCTGCCGATGGCCAGTGAGGCCGATGTGGTGAAGAACGACCGGACACTCTCGCCCTACTACCAGTCGCTTGATGGCACGTGGAAGTTCTATTGGGTGAACACACCCTCGAAGGCCAAGACGGAACTGTGCGAGAAAGACTACGATGATGCCGCCTGGACGGACATCGACGTGCCTTCCAGTTGGCAGGTCTGGGGCCTGCGGCACAATATGAAGTGGGATAAGCCGCTCTACTGCAATGTGGCCTATCCGTTCTCGTTCAACGAGTCGACTTACAGTGTGATGGCCGACCGTCCGAGTTGGTTTACCTATAACAGTAGCATGCCTAACCCCGTTGGCACCTACCGTCGTCATTTCCAGATTACGGCTGACTGTCTGACAGATCACAATGTGTATGTGCGCTTCAACGGCGTGGGACATGGTTTCTATCTGTGGGTGAACGGTAAGCGTGTGGGTTACAGTGAGGACTCGTATGTGCCGGCTGAGTTTGACATCACCCAGTATCTCGTGGAGGGCGACAATGTGATGGCCCTGCAGGTGTATCGTTTCACCAGCGGCTCGTTCTTGGAGTGTCAGGACTACTGGCGACTGACGGGTATCCAGCGCCACTGTTTCATCTGGGCGGCACCTAAGACACAGATACGCGACTATTTCTTCACCACCGACCTGGACAGAAACTATGTGAATGCCAAGGCCAACGTGAAGGTGACCGTTACCAATGCCTTTTTTTTAAGCGATGGGAATGTATTGGAGGCAAAGATTATGGACGGCAGCACGGTTGTCGCTCAGACTTCTGCCCAGGCTTATAATCTCATTTCTTCCGCATCCGATTCTGAACTGAGCCTCGATATGGATGTGACGGCTCCCCGCCTGTGGAGTGCCGAGACCCCCAACCTCTACGACCTCGTGCTGACACTGAAAGACGGTAATGGCAAGACCATCGACATGCGTGGTTCGAAGGTGGGCTTCCGTGAGGTGGGTATCCGCAGCGACGGTGCTCTCATCATCAACGGTAAGCGGATGGTGTTCCACGGGGTCAACCGCCACGACTTCTCGCCAGAGAACGGACGTGCCATCACCGATGCGGAGATAGAAGAGGACATCAAGACCATGAAACGGTTGAACATCAATGCCGTGCGCACCTCGCATTATCCCAATGATCCTGTCTTCTACGATCTCTGCGACAAATACGGTCTCTATGTGTTGGCTGAGGCCGATGTGGAGTGTCACGCCAATATGAAACTCTCGTCGGTACAGTTGTTCCGTCAGGCGATGGTGGAGCGTTCCGAGAACCATGTGCTTACCATGCGCAACCATCCCTGTATCTTCATCTGGTCGTTCGGTAACGAGAGCGGTAATGGAAATAACTTCAAATATGTGGCAGATGCCATCAAGAAACTCGACAAGACTCGTCTGACTCATTATGAGGGCAACAGCGACTATGCCGATGTCTCATCGACGATGTACGGCGGTTACGAGACCATCGAATGGATTGGCTCGTCACGTAAGGGCAAGAGCGGACAAAAACCTCATATCCAGTGCGAGAATTCCCACTCGATGGGTAATTCGATGGGTAATGTGCGCGAGATGTTTGATCTTTATGAGAAATATCCTTGTCTGACGGGAGAGTTCATCTGGGACTTCAAGGATCAGGGTTTGCTTACGAAGAGCAGCAGTGGTAAGGAATACTGGGCCTACGGTGGCGACTTCGGTGACAATCCCAACGACGGTAACTTCTGTATCAACGGACTGGTGCATCCCGACTGGAGTTATACGGCCAAAACCTATAACACGAAGAAGGTGTATCAGCCGTTGGAGTTCAAGGCTGTGAAAGGCAAGACGGGTCAGTTCCGTGTGAAGAACAAGATGGCTTTCCTGCCTTCGAGCACATACGATGTCTACTATAAGGTGGTCGATGAAGAGGGTAACATCATCGCCAACGGCGTGATTGATCAGGAGGTGGCTGCCGCTGACAGTGCTGTTGTGACCATCGACCTGTCAGCACTCTCATCGGTAGATGCCTCGAAGGAAGCATTCATCCAGTTCACGGCTACGCAGAAAGAAAAAACGCTCTGGGCTGATGCCGGTTATGTGGTGGCGGAGGAGAAACTTCCTGTACAGACGGCCCAAAAACCGATGTACGACCTGAGTGGTCTGACTGGTTGCGAGAGCCTGACTGTCGATGAGGACGCCACGACGGTGACGGTTTCCAACAGTCTCTTCAAGGCTACTTTCAACAAGAATAAAGGCACCTTGTCGGGCTATACCTACGACGGGGTGCAGATGATGAGCAAGGCCCTGCAACTCAGTGCCTTCCGTCTGCCTACCGACAACGACGGCAGTAAGAAGGCCACTTGGGACGGTATGGGCCTGCCCAAACTCAGTACGACAGGTAAGGGCACGGACGCTTCCGTGAAGAAGGCTGATGATGAAAAGACCGTTACCGTCAGCATGAAGAGCACTTATGGCAGTGGCTCGAACACTTTCGATGTGAGTCTCGACTTTATCGTCTGTGCCGACGGTACGCTGATGGTCAACTCCTTCATCCGTCCTCAGAACACGGGTGCCATCCTGCCGAAACTCGGTTTTAAATTGGAGATGCCGAAGGAGATGGAACAGTTGGCGTGGTTCGGACGAGGCCCGTGGGACAATTACCGTGACCGTAAGGAGGCTTGTCTGCCGGCCATCTATCAGAGCACCGTCACCGACCAGTACGAGGATTATATCCTGCCGCAGGAACACGGTACCAAACAGGAGGTGCGCTGGCTGTCAGTCACCAATGGCGAGGGTCAGGGACTGCTCTTCGCTGCGCCCGACCAGATGGCTGCCTCTGCCGTCCACTTCCGTCCGGAAGACAACTATACCAATAAGGATACGCGTAAGAAGCACCCTTACGAGTTTGTGCGCACTGTCAATACCGTTGTCAACCTTGATGCCGTCACCCGTGGTCTGGGTAACAACTCCTGTGGTCCTGACGTGCTGGCGAAATATGAACTGAAAGCCGCCAATACCGCTTTCCGCTTCTTCATCATGCCGCTGACATCTCAGGCAACGGCAGCCAACAAGGCCCGTGTGGATATGCCCGTCTGCCAGCCCGTCAGTTGTGAGCGTCAGAACAACGGACGTATCAAGATGAGCACACCTACGAAGGGGGCTTCCATCTATTACAGCATCAACGGTGGTGACTATCAGAAATATACCGCTGCACTGACCCAGAATGAGGCCTGCACCATCAGTGCCTACTGTACTGCTGAGGGGCTGATGGACAGTCCGTTGATGACCTACGACTTTGAACTGTATATCAACAAGTCGGCCTGGAAACTGGTGAGCGTCGACAGTCAGCATGGCGGCAATGAGGCCCGTCTGGCTTTCGACGGCAAGACCGACACCTTTTGGCATACGGAGTGGGGAAGTGTGGAACCACGTTGTCCGCATACGCTGGTGGTGGATATGGCCCAAGAATACAAGGTGACGGCATTTACCTATCTCAGTCGACAGGACGGTAATCAGAACGGTATGGTAAAGGCCTTCGAACTCTATCTGAGCACGGATGGTGAGACCTGGGGTACTCCAGTGGTTACCGGTCAGTTCAAGAACACCACCTCGCAACAGGTGGCCACGCTGAGCACCCCGACCACAGGCCGCTACCTGAAATTCGTGGCGAAGTCGGAGATTAACGGCAACGCCTGGACGTCGGCAGCGGAGATCGGTATTCAGGCTGAGTCGGATGCGACGGGTATCGGACAGGTGGAATATACCCGTCCGACGGATCATAATGATGTGGTCTACGACCTTCATGGTCGCAGGATGAACGGTCCGTTGGCTGCACAGGCCAAGGGCATTTATCTGACGAATGGCCGAAAGGTTCTTAAATAATAATGTGGTATGACAAAGGAAGAGTTTCAAAAGTATCAGGAGAAATATGCTGCCCAGATAGAGACCATCAGGCAGTCGGCCCACGACCTGCACCAAAGTGTGAACCAGACCTATGGCGATGACCTGCCGTACGGGTTCCATCTCGATATGGTGGTACAGGGCATTGCTGACTTCGGCCATCTGGTATGTGCCAGAGAGGAGGATGTGCTGCCATTGTTCTTCGGAGGCTATTATCACGATAGCATCGAGGATGCACGGGTGACCTACAACGATGTGATAAACATTGCACGGCAGTGGCTGACGGAGGAACAGGCGCTGATGGCGACGGAGATCGTCTATGCCCTGACCAACGACAAGGGGCGCACGCGTGCCGAGCGGGCAGGGGAGAAGTATTATAAAGGTATACGCGAGACACTATACGCACCGTTTGTGAAACTCTGTGACCGACTGGCCAACGTGACCTATACATGTTCGGTGGACAGTGGTAAGAAAGGCGATCGGATGCGTGTGGTATATAAGAACGAGATGCATCATTTCCTGCCTTCTATCAATCCGCACAGTGAGGATCCTCGTTTGCAGGTTCCCTTTGAGGTTGTCACGGCGTTGGCAGAGATCCTGATAGACGAGGTGGACCGTGACGAAATACGCCGTCAGTGGGGCAGATAATGAAAAAAGTAAGCATAATCGCAAAATTTCTTGCATTTTATTTGTTTGTTTCGCAAAAATGATGTACTTTTGCAGCCGAAATCAATTAAGAATTGAATAATTGAAAGATTGAAGAATTGAAAAATTGAAGTTATGTCAATGTTGAACGCTTATTTTTACGGTTATTACTTTTACTTTGCAGGGAACTGTGAAGCGGTAGGCCGTAAGTAAGATTAAAGAATTGGAAAATTGAAGAATTGAAATAAGGCTCCGCTTCACAACCAAGTGAAAGCGGAGTTTTTAATATAAAAGGATATGAAGAGGATTGCCATACAAGGACTGACGGGGTCGTTCCACGACATTGCGGCGCACCTGTATTTCGAGGGAGAACAGATACAACTGATCTGCTGCTCCACCTTCGAACAGGTGTTCCAGAGCATCAAGCAGGATCCCACTGCCATCGGTATGCTGGCCATAGAGAACACGATTGCGGGTTCGCTGTTGCATAACTATGAGTTGCTGCGCGACTCTGGCACGACGGTGGTAGGTGAACATAAGTTGCACATCTCGCACTGCATCTGTTGTCTGCCTGAGGACGACTGGAGCACTATCACTGAAGTACACTCGCACCCTGTGGCCCTGATGCAGTGCCGTCAGTTCCTGGCCCAGCATCCACAAATGAAGAATGTGGAGGCTGAGGATACAGCGGGCTCGGCAAAGATGATTGCCGAAGAGGGTAGGCGAGGCTGGGCAGCCATCTGTCACGCAGAGGCAGCACGACTCTATGGACTGAAGGTGCTGGAAGACCATATCGAGGATAACAAGCACAACTTCACCCGTTTCCTCGTGGTGTCGAATCCCAATAAGGCCGATATGCTTCGTCCACTGTTGGAAACCAACAAATCGAGCATTGTATTCTCCCTGCCTCACGAGGAGGGCTCGCTGAGTCATGTGCTCGCAATCCTTTCTTTTTATAAGATCAACCTGACGAAGATTCAGTCGCTGCCGATTATCGGACGGGAGTGGGAATACCTGTTCTATGTCGACGTGATGTACGACGATCTGACCCGCTACCGCCAGAGTATTGACGCGATTATCCCATTGACCAAGGACTTAAAGATTTTAGGAGAATATAAGGATGGCAAACAGACCAATTAAACCAGCAGAGAGATTAAGTTTAGTACAGGAGTACTATTTCAGTAGGAAGTTGAAGGAAGTGGCTCAGATGAATGCCGAGGGTAAGGATATCATCAGCCTTGCCATAGGCAGTCCCGATATGCCGCCGTCCCCACAGACCATCGAGAAACTCTGTGAGGTGGCCCACCAGCCCAATGCGCATGGCTATCAGCCCACGATGGGTACACCCGAGTTGCGTGAGGCCATGGCTGGCTTCTACAAGCGCTGGTATGGTGTTGACCTCGACCCCAAGACGGAGATCCTCCCACTGATTGGTTCGAAGGAAGGTATCCTGCACGTGACCCTCGCCTTCGTGAATCCTGGTGATGAGGTGCTGGTGCCCAATCCCGGCTATCCTACTTATACCTCTTTATCTAAGATATTAGGGGCGAAGATCGTGAACTACAATCTGCGTGAGGATAATGGTTGGCAGCCCGACTTCGAGGAACTGGAAAAGATGGATCTCTCGAAAGTGAAACTGATGTGGACCAACTATCCCAATATGCCGACGGGTGGTCGTGCCCAGCGTGAGACCTACGAGCGCCTGGTGCAGTTTGCGAAGGAGCATGGTATTGTGGTGGTGAATGACAATCCTTACTCTTTCATTCTCAGTGAGGAACACCTGAGCGTTCTTCAAGTGCCAGGTGCGAAGGACTGCTGTATCGAGTTCAACTCGATGTCGAAGAGTCACAATATGCCCGGTTGGCGTGTGGGTCTCTGTGCCACGAATGCGGAGTTTATCTCATGGATACTGAAAGTGCAGTCGAACATTGAGAGTGGTACCTTCCGTGGTATCCAACTGGCTGCCGCTGAGGCGTATCAAAATGATGAGGCATGGCACAGGGAGTTTAATATCAACACCTATCAGCGTCGTCGTGAGTGGGCTGAGAAGATTATGGATGTCTTAGGATGCACCTACGATAAGAATCAGGTGGGTATGTTCCTTTGGGGCAAGATACCTGCTGACATCCAGAACGTGGAAGACCTGACGGAGTGTGTACTCCACGAGGCCCGTGTCTTCATCACCCCAGGCTTTATCTTCGGCAGCAACGGTGAGCGCTATATCCGCATCTCGCTCTGTGCGAAAGAAGAGAAAATACAGCAAGCATTAGAAAGAATCAAAAAAGCAATATAATTATGGAACTGGAATTAGCCCCATTGAATTTACCGAGTGACAATGAACGTCCCTTCGTGATTGCAGGCCCTTGCTCTGCTGAGACGGAGGAACAAGTGATGACCACAGCCCGTGAACTGGCGATGAAGGGTTGCCATAACTTCCGTGCCGGTGTGTGGAAGCCCCGTACGAAGCCGGGTGGTTTTGAGGGACACGGTGAACCCGCCCTTGTGTGGCTCTCACAAGTGAAGAAAGAGACCAAGATGAATGTGGCCTGTGAGGTGGCTACGCCAGAGCATGTGGAACTGGCCTTGAAGTATGATGTCGATATCCTCTGGATTGGTGCCCGTACATCAGCAAATCCCTTTGCCATGCAGGCTATTGCCGATGCGTTGCAAGGTGTAGATGTACCTGTGTTCGTGAAGAATCCCGTCAACCCTGACCTCGAACTTTGGATAGGTGCCTTGGAGCGCATCAACCAGGCTGGCATCAAGCGTCTGGGTGCCATTCATCGTGGTTTCTCTTCGTATGAGCAGAAGATCTATCGTAATGCGCCGATGTGGCAGATCCCCATTGAGTTGCGCCGCAGGATTCCTGACCTGCCGCTCATCAGTGACCCCTCACATATCGGAGGTCGTCGTGAACTGGTGGCTCCACTCTGTCAGCAGGCCATGGACCTGGGCTTCGACGGTCTGATCATTGAGAGCCACTGTGATCCGGATAAGGCGTGGAGCGATGCCAAGCAACAGGTGACGCCTGATGTGCTCGACTATATCCTCTCGCTGCTCGTCATCCGTGATGAGCACACCACGACAGAAGGCATCAGTCAACTTCGTAAGCAGATTGACGAACTCGACAATCAGATTATGGATATTCTGGCTAAGCGCATGAAGGTCTGTCGCGAGATTGGTCAGTACAAGAAGGAGCACAACATGACGGTGCTGCAAGCCAACCGCTACAATGAGATTCTGAACAAGCGTGGCGCACAGGGAGCCCTCTGTGGCATGGCCCCTGAGTTCGTGGCTCACGTCTTTGAGAATATCCACGAGGAAAGTGTCAGACAACAAATCGAAATCATTAATAAGTAATTTCTTTCATAAAAAAGGAGAATTATGAAGATTCTTGTGATGGGTGCAGGAAAGATGGGAAGTTTCTTCATCGACCTGCTGAGTTTTGAGCACGAGGTGGCGGTCTTTGAGAGAGACCCCAAGCGGATGCGGTTTACTTACAACTGCCAGCGCTTCACCTCCTACGAGGAAATCAAAGAGTTTAAGCCGGAACTGCTAATCAATGCCGTCACGCTGAAATATACTATTCCTGTATTTAAGGAGGTGATCCCGTATCTGCCCAAGGAGTGTATCATCAGCGATATTGCCTCTGTGAAGACCGATCTGAAGGAGTTCTATGAGGCCTCGGGGATGCGCTATGTCTCGACTCACCCGATGTTCGGTCCGACATTCGCCAACCTCCAGCAACTCTCTGAGGAGAATGCCATCATCATCAATGAGGGCGACTATATGGGGCGTATCTTCTTTAAAGACCTCTATCAGAAGTTAGGACTCAACATCTACGAATACACTTTCGAGGAGCATGACAAGACCGTCGCCTATTCGTTGTCGATACCGTTCGTCTCGACATTTGTGTTTGCAGCAGTCATGAAGCATCAGGATGCGCCGGGTACCACCTTCAAACGCCACATGCGGATTGCCAAGGGCGTGCTGAATGAGGACGACTATCTGTTGCAGGAAATCCTCTTCAACCCCTATACCCACGACCAAGTGAGTCAGATCCGTACAGAATTGAAGGAACTCTTAGAAATCATCGACAACAAGAATGCCGAGGGTATGAAGGGTTATCTCACGAAGATCCGCAACAACGTGAAGCGAGACATAGAGATTAAGAGGTAAAATTGAAAGATTGAAAAATTGAAGAATTGAAGTCCATGCGGCTTGAAAAACTTCAATTTTTCAATTTAATTTCTTAAAAACTTCAATTTTTCAGTTCTTAAATTCTTCAATTCTTGTTTTTTTTTGTATTTTTGCAGCATCAAACCAATTAAACAGTAAGATTATGGGTATTATCATTTCACTTCTTTTAGGTTGTTTGGCTGGCTTCTGCGCTGGCAAGTTGATGAAAGGTGGCGGCTTCGGCATCATCATGAACTGTGTGCTTGGTCTCCTTGGCGGTGCTCTCGGCGGCTGGCTGTTTGACCTGCTCGGCATTTCTTGGGGTGGTCTCCTCGGACAACTCGCTACAGCCATCATCGGTGCGGCTCTCATCCTCTGGATTGCCTCCTTCTTCAAGAAGTAAATGGTTGATTTAGAGAAATGTACTCTGGCTGTGTGCGAGATTGCACGGCGGGCAGGGGCTTATATTAAGGGGGAACGGCAGAAGTTCTCCCTTGAAAGCGTGGAGCGGAAACATGCCCACGACTATGTGTCGTATGTGGATAAGGGCTCTGAACGGCTGATCGTCAGTGCGTTAAGGGAACTGTTGCCTGAGGCTGGATTTATCACAGAAGAGGGAACGGCTAAGGCGGAGCCAGCACAAGGGATGTGCTGGGTGGTGGATCCGCTTGACGGGACGACGAACTTCATCCATCAGTATGCACCGTATGCTGTGAGCATTGCGCTGCTGCAAGGAAAAGAGATTCTCATTGGTGTGGTCTATGAGATTTGTGCTAATGAGTGCTTCTATGCCTGGAAGGGGGGAGAATCGTACCTTTCGGTAAGTGATAAGCGCAAAGTGATAAGTGAAAAGTTGAAGGTCAGCAGTCAGCAGATTCAGGATGCGCTGATTTGTCTGCAACTGCCTTATAATAGTGAGGCCTACAAACCTGTGATCAAGCAACTGATCGATCGGCTCTATGGTAATGTGGGCAGCATCCGTGCTTGTGGCTCTGCCGCTATGGCCCTCTGTCAGGTGGCTGCTGGCAGGCTCGACGGCTATGCAGAGCAGTATATAGGCCAATGGGACTATATGGCCGGTAGTCTGATCGTGACGGAGGCTGGCGGTATGGTGACAGACTACGACGGCTCGACGGATTTCACGCAGGGCAACAGCGTCGTAGCGACAAACGGTCTGATACAACAAGACCTTCTGAAAGTGATTGGAGAAACAAAAGACAAACAAATATGAGAAAGGTTCTGTTTTTTTTCGTAATGACGCTATGTGTCTGCCAGATGGCTTTGGCGCATACGGATTTTGGTGAACGCCCGAAACTTGTGGTGGGCATTGTTGTGGACCAGATGCGCTGGGACTACCTCAGCAGATACTACGACCAGTTTGGTGACGACGGTTTTAAGCGTCTGATCAAAAAGGGCTATAGTTGCGACAACTGCCTGATTAACTACCTGCCGACGATAACGGCCATCGGACACACGAGTGCCTATACAGGTTCTATGCCTGCTCTGCACGGTATCTGCGGCAATGATTTCTTTATTGGCGACTCGGCGGTCTACTGCTGTGGCGACAAGAGCGTTGATCCTGTGGGAACGGACAACCGTAAGCGTGGTTGTATGTCGCCCCGCAATCTGCTGGCCACAACTATAGGCGACCAGTTGAGGCTGCACACCGACTTCCAGTCGAAAGTGGTAGGCGTGTCATACAAGGATCGTGCTGCCATCCTGCCAGCAGGCAGGAGTTCGGACCATGCCTATTGGTTGGATTATGAAAACGGACAATTTATCACAAGTACTTATTATCGCACTGAATTGCCAGAGTGGGCAAAAGCCTACAATAAGGAACTCAAGAAGAACAAGGAGTTGCAGAAAGTCGGCAAGGATGTCGGACTTTACCCCCTTTGCGGACATATCACTACTGATATGGCGATTGCCGCCCTGAAAGGAGAACGACTTGGCAAGGGCAAGGTGACGGATATGCTCTGTGTAAGTTACTCGCAGACAGACGTCATCGGTCATAAGTGGAGCACGAGGGGCGAACAT
>JAGCRH010000020.1 GCA_017964785.1 Prevotella sp. | reverse complement strand
TAACTTTTCACTTTTCACTTTTCACTTCAATGGCGCAGACTCTGACCGCCTCGGCACCCTCTCAGGTGGCTGTGGGTGAGCAGTTCCGTCTGACCTATACCATCAATACACAGAATGTCAGCGAGTTCCGTGCGGGGGATATCCCTGATGAACTGGAAGTGCTGATCGGGCCGAACCGTTCCATGCAGTCCAGTTATCAGATGGTCAACGGACATACGAGTTCCTCGTCGTCGATTACCTATACTTATATTGTCGTGGCCACGAAGAACGGTTCCTTTACCATTCCCGCTGCCCACGCTGTGGTGGATGGCAAGAGTATCGCTTCGAATGCCGTGAAGATCACGGTCTCGGGTACTGCCCGTAGTCAGGCCAATGGCGGTGGCGGACAGCAGCGTCAGCGTGGCGATGAGGGTGCAGAACTCCGTGATGCCGGTAGCCGTATCTCCGGCTCCGACTTGTTTATCAAGGTCAGCGCTAACAAGAAACGGGTCTACGAGCAGGAGCCTATCCTGCTGACCTATAAGGTCTATACACTGGTCTCTCTCACGCAATTGGAAGGTAAGATGCCAGACTTGAAGGGTTTCCATACCCAGGAGGTAGACCTGCCGCAGCAGAAGAGTTTCAAGATTGAAACGGTCAATGGCCGTCCCTATCGTACCGTGACTTGGAGCCAGTATGTGATGTTCCCGCAATTGACGGGTAAACTCGAAATACCGAGTATCACCTTCAATGGTATCGTGGTGCAGCAGAACCGTAACATCGACCCCTTTGAGGCCTTCTTCAATGGTGGTTCTGGCTATGTGGAGGTGAAGAAGCAAATTCAGGCCCCGGGCATAGAGATACAGGTGGATCCGTTGCCTACGCGTCCTGCCAACTTCTCCGGTGGCGTGGGTAAGTTCAATATCTCTGCCCAACTCGACAAGACGGAGGTGAAGGCCAACGATCCCGTCAAACTGCATTTGGTGATCAGTGGTGTCGGTAACCTGAAACTCATTAAGCAGCCATTGGTAGAGTTCCCCAAGGACTTCGACAAGTATGATGCCAAGATTACCGACAAGACCAAACTCACCGTCAATGGCTTGGAGGGTTCGATGATCTACGATATCCTCGCAGTGCCACGCCATCAGGGTAAATATGAGATACCGCCCATCGAGTTCACCTATTTCGATACGGCGAATAAGCGCTACGAGACCGTCAGGACCGAGGGTTTCACACTCAATGTGGCCAAGGGTGCCGGTACTGGTAGCGTCAGCGACTTCACGGGTCAGGAAGACCTCCAACTGTTGGGCAAGGACATCCGTCATATCAAGACAGGTGACACCCGTCAGCACTCGGTCGACGACTTCTTCTTCGGCTCTATGGGCTATTGGATTGCACTGGCTGTCCTGGCAATCATCTTTATCTCGCTGTTTGTCGTCTTCCGTCATCGGGCCATCGAGAATGCCAACATCACCAAGCGTCGTGCCGGTAAGGCCAACAAGGTGGCTACGAAACGTTTGAAGAAAGCCTCGAAACTGATGGCAGCCAACAAGCCCGGTGAGTTCTACGACGAGGTGCTCCGTGCTCTCTGGGGCTATGTGGGCGACAAACTCAATATGCCTGTCGAGCAGTTGTCGCACGACAATATCAGTCAGCGTCTGGCTGACAGGAATGTCAACGAGGAGACGATCGCCCAGTTTATGGGTGCCCTCGACGAGTGTGAGTTTGAGCGCTATGCCCCAGGCGATCCCAAGGGTAATATGAATAAGGTATTTGATAAGGCCATGACGGCTATCGAGAAGATTGAAGAGACGATGAAGAAACGTCGCTCAGCGAAGACTGTGACAGCCGTCCTGCTGATGCTCCTGCTGCCGTTGGGTGCGCAGGCCGTTACGAAGGCTGAGGCTGACAGCACCTACGTGCGTGGCGAATACCAGCAGGCTATCAAAGACTATGAGGCCTTGCTGCAACAGGGAGCCTCTGCCGATTTGTACTATAACCTCGGCAACGCCTACTATCGTACGGAGAATATCACCCGTGCCGTCCTGAATTATGAGCGCGCCCTGCTTTTGTCGCCTGGCGACAAGGATATCCGCTTCAACCTCCAAATGGCCCGTTCGAAGACCATCGACAAGATCACACCTGAACAGGAGATGTTCTTCGTCACCTGGTACCGTTCATTGGTTAATCTCACCAGTGTCGACGGGTGGGCGAATGTCGCCCTGATCTCGTTGGCCCTCGCCATCGTTCTGGCGCTGCTGTACCTCTTCTCCGAACGTATTTGGTTGCGTAAGGTGGGCTTCTTTGGGGCCATCATCCTCATCGTCTTCTTCCTGTTGGGCAATGTCTTTGCCTATCAGCAGAAGGATCTGCTTGTCAACCGTCGTGGGGCCATTGTCGTGGCGCCAGCTCTCACGGTGAAGAGTACGCCCGCCAAACAGGGCACCGACCTGTTTATCCTGCATGAGGGCACGAAGGTAACCATCACCGATGGCTCGATGAAGGACTGGAAGGGCATCCGTCTGGCCGACGGTAAGGAAGGTTGGATAGAAACTCGGCAAATAGAATTGATATAGAGCCACAGATTACACAGATTTCACAGATAGTTTATGGATTGGCAGACACTGATAGATTTAGACAAGCAACTGCTATTGTGGTTCAATGGCAGTCCGTCGCTGTATCTGGACTCCTTGGTCCGTACGCTCACCAATGCCCTGACGTGGATACCGTTCTATCTGACACTCTTCTATATCGTCATCAAGAACAATGAGAATGTGCAGAAGATCCTGCTTGTGGTGGGTTCTGCCGCCCTCTGTGTCGTCATTGCCGGAACTGTCGATGACACCATCGTCAAACCGACGGTGGCCCGCTGGCGTCCCACGCACGACCCGCAGATCGGACTATTGGTGGATATCGTCGACGGATACAGGGGCGGAAAGTACGGTTTTTTTTCTGCCCACGCAGCCAATACATTTAGCATCGCCATCTTCTTCTGGTGGCTGGTGCGCAGCAGGCTCCTCACATGTGCGATGGTGGTCTGGTCGCTGACCAACTGTTGGACGCGCCTCTATCTGGGTGTCCACTATCCGGGCGATATCTTGGTTGGCCTTTGCTGGGGCACCTGTGCAGGCTCTCTTGCCTATTGGTTTTACCAGCACTTTGCCCGTCGCCTGTCTACTGGTATGAACTTCACCTCGACGCATTACACGAAGACGGGTTATCTGTGCAGTGATATCGACGTGCCTGTCAGCATGTTGGTCTTCACGCTTCTCTACGCCCTTCTCCGTGCCGCTTTCGCATAACTTTGAACAGATGACTGATCCCCGACATATCCATATCAGCGACTATAACTATCCGCTCCCCGACGAGCGTATCGCCAAGTTTCCGATGGCCCGTCGCGACCATTCCAAGTTGCTTGTCTACCGGAAGGGTGAGGTAGGGGAGGATCTCTTTTATAACCTGCCCGATTATCTGCCCGAGGGGGCACTGATGGTCTTCAACAACACCAAAGTCATCCAGGCGCGTATGCACTTCCGCAAAGTGAATGCGAATGGGGAGCATTCTGGTGCCTTGATAGAGGTGTTCCTGTTGGAGCCTGCCGAGCCCTCCGACTACGAACTGATGTTCCAGGCCACCGGCCATTGTGCCTGGTATTGCTTGGTGGGCAACCTGAAAAAATGGAAGGAAGGTCCGCTGGAGCGTGAATTGACAATGGATAATGGAAAATGGAAAATAACGGCGACACGCGGAGAGGTCCACGGCACCTCCCATCGCATCGACTTCTCATGGGAGCCTTTGGAGTATTCTCTCACCTCTCACCTCTCACCTCTAAAATCTCTTTCGCCGAGATCATCGACGCGATGGGTGAACTGCCCATTCCGCCGTATCTCAACCGTGCGACGCAGGAGAGTGACAAGACCACCTACCAGACGGTCTATTCGAAGATCAAGGGCAGTGTGGCAGCCCCGACAGCCGGACTGCATTTCACACCGGAGGTGCTCCAAGCCATCGATGCGCACGGCATCGACCGGGAAGAACTGACGCTGCACGTTGGAGCCGGTACATTTAAGCCTGTGAAGAGCGAGGAGATCGAGGGCCACGAGATGCATACCGAGTATATCAGTGTGCGTCGTGAGACCATCGCCAAACTGATCCGCCACGAGGGACGGGCCATTGCCGTCGGCACCACGAGCGTCCGCACGTTGGAGAGCCTTTATTATATGGGCCTGAAAGTGCTCCGCAATCCCAACCTCACGGAAGACCAACTCCATGTCTCCCAATGGGAACCCTACGAGAATAATGGGGACTGGCACAATGATAGTAGCGCAGGGGAGATCAGGGGGCCTGTCCCCGTGATTCTCAGTCTCCAAGCCTTACTCTCTTGGATAGACGCCCACGACCTGCCAGTCCTCCACAGCAGCACCCAGATCATCATCGCCCCAGGCTATGACTACAAAATTGTCAAGATGCTGGTCACGAATTTCCACCAGCCTCAGTCGACGCTGCTCCTTCTAGTGAGTGCCTTCGTCAAGGGCGACTGGCGCAAGATTTACGACTACGCCCTCAGCCACGATTTCCGTTTTCTGAGTTATGGTGACTCGTCTTTATTAATTCCGTAATCATTTTAAACCCAAATAGATATGAAAACTTGTTTGAGAATATTGCTGGTCGTTTTGTTTGCCTCTGTCTCTATTGTGATGAAGGCCCAGAGCAAGACCCTGTTGATCTCCGAGTCGGGCCTTCCCTATACCGAACAGACCTGGTATGCCTACGGTGTCGGTGCACTGCTCGACGAGAGCGACATCACCAGCAACTGGAACCTTGGCAAGCGCATCGTCTCTGCGGCCTACACCAAGGAAGGCTGGCTTGTCATCATGGCGAAGAACACGGGTTATGTCCAGCAGTCGTTCTCTCTGACCAAGGAATGGCCCGAGGAGTGGATTGCCGAAAAGACCTGCAGCGGCTATGCCATCACCTCACTTTCCAGAAGCGAGAAAGAGTGGTTTGTCGTCATGTCGCAGGGCTCAGGCATCACCTCACAGATCATCTGGCGCAACGACTGGTCGGAACTGGCTCCGTGGATTACGGAACAGAAGGACAATGGCTATTTCATCACCGATTTGGCGTTCGACGGCAAGGCGTGGACGGTGGTGGTGAGTCGTACGCCGAAATACACCTCACAGGGCTATTTCTGGGAACCGTCCACCTCCGAGTTGATTGACCGTGTCCAGTCCAATGTCTGGGGTAGGGGTTTCAACCTGCATCAGGTGGTCTATGGCGAGGGCAACTACGTTGTGGTCTACGGCAACTATGCCCGTGGCGACAACCGATTCCAGAACTTACAGGTCAGCCCCGATGATGCCAAGTCGTATATCCGTCACCAATGGAACAGGGGCATCTCCATCGCCTATGTTGGTGGCGGCCTCTGGTAGGTCGCTTTCATTCCGTTGAGAATGTCCATTATGTGGAGGATGCCACATTAGGCACGATGACGATGTCAAGGTATCTGCGCCTTGGCCTTGGGGCCGTCGATCTCGCTGTCAAGCAGGTAGGCGATATGGTGGCGCAAACTATCCACAAGTGGCTTATTGCCCTCCATGGGCCATTGCACCAAGATGGAAACCTCGGCGGTGGATTCGTTCTTCTCGAATTTTACGGTTTCGACGGTGACGGTAGTCTCGTCGGCAGTATTGATGGTAGTTGTCGCCGTACTGTCGTTTGCCTCCGTGCTCCCTGCATTCGAAGCACTGTTTCCGCAAGCACCGAGCATCATTGCCAGTCCTGCCGATAAGATAAAGAATCTTGTTTGTTTCATAATCGCCTTTATTTTTGTGCAAAGTTACGAAGAAATTCTTAACTTTCGAAAATAATCCGCGAAATATTTGGTAGTTTGCGTCCTTATTCGTACATTTGTAGCCGAAACATCATTTTATTTATAACTAAACAAGTACGATT
>JAGCRH010000019.1 GCA_017964785.1 Prevotella sp. | reverse complement strand
TCGGAAAAACTCAAATAAATTTGGTTTTTCGCTCAATTTACACTACCTTTGCACCTATGAAACGTGGACTGGTATTAGAAGGCGGTGCAATGAGGGGGCTGTTTACGGCAGGGATCCTCGATGTGATGATGGAGGCAGGCATTGAGCCTGACGGTCTCATCGGCGTGTCCGCAGGGGCGGCCTTCGGGTGTAACTACAAGTCAAGACAGCCAGGACGCGCCCTCAGATATAATAAGAGGTTCGCACGCGACAAACGCTATTGCAGTTGGCAGTCGTGGTGGAAGACGGGCGACCTCTATAATGCTGAGTTCGGCTACCACATAATCCCCACGCAGTACGACATCTTCGACGACAAGGCCTTTGAGGAGAATCCGATGGAGTTCTATGCCGTCTGCACAGATGTGGAGACGGGGAAGGCCGTCTACAAGAAACTGGAAAAGAGCACGCCCCTCACCTACGACTGGATCCGTGCCTCTGCCTCGATGCCTCTGGCCTCGAAGGTGGTGGAGTTGGAAGGCATGAAAGTGCTCGACGGGGGCGTGGCCGACTCCATTCCTTTGCAATACTTTGAGAGCATCGGCTACGAAAGGAATGTTGTCATCCTGACCCAGCCCGACGGTTTCGTGAAAGAGCACAATAAGTTGATGCCGCTCATGCGCATTGCCCTCAGGAAATACCCCAAGATGATTGAGGCGATGGACAAGCGACACATCATGTATAATAAGGAACTGGTGTATGTCTATGAGGCAGAGATGGCTGAGCGTGCCCTCGTCATCCGTCCGGAAAAGCCTCTGCCCATCGGACATATATCCCACGACCCCGACGAGATGCAGCGGGTGTATGATATCGGACGTGCCATGGGCGAACGATACATTGACCGTATTCTCGCCTTCTATGGTAATCATAATTGCTAATTACTCATTACTCATTAAATGCGAATAGACATCATCACCGTATTGCCCGAGATGCTGGAAGGCTTCGTACACGAGTCCATCCTGGCAAGGGCTGAGAAGAAAGGACTGGCGGAGATCCGTCTGCACAACCTGCGTGACTACACCCTCGACAAGTGGCGTCGTGTAGATGACTATCCATACGGCGGCTCAGCAGGTATGGTGATGCAGTGCGAGCCGATAGACCGTTGTATCACCGCCCTGAAAGCAGAACGAGACTACGACGAGGTGATCTTCACCTCGCCCGACGGCGAACGCTTCGACCAGCACATCGCCAACGAACTCTCGCTGAAGGGGAATCTGATTATCCTCGCAGGCCATTACAAGGGCATCGACCAGCGTATCCGCGACCATCTCATCACACGGGAAATCTCTATCGGCGACTTTGTGCTGACGGGCGGTGAACTCGTGGCTGCGATGATTGCCGACGCTGTGGTGCGTGTGGTGCCTGGGGTAATCGGCGACGAGCAGAGTGCGCTGTCAGACTGTTTTCAGGACGACATCCTCGCTGCCCCCATCTACACCCGTCCAGCAGACTATAAAGGATGGAAGGTGCCAGACATCCTGCTCAGCGGCAACGAAGCCAAAATCCGTGAATGGGAACTGGAACAGGCGATGGAGCGCACCCGCCGCCTCCGCCCTGATTTACTAAAATAAAAGCAGCGCCGACTGGCGCTGCTTTTTATTTGTTGGCAAAGCGTTCTGCCTGTTGGCGAATCAACTCCGTATCGTTGAAGTAATCAATCTGCATGGCCTTGCGGACCTCATCCATCGTCTGGGCGCCAACCTCTCGTGCCTGCTCTGTACCTTTCTTTAATATATTGTAAATCTCAGGGATGTCCTTCTCGAACTCAGCACGACGTTGGCGCATCGGATCCAAGAACTTATTCAGCACCTGATTCAAGAACTTCTTGCACTTCATATCGCCCAGACCACCACGACGGTAGTGATCCTTCAACTCGTCGAGGTTCTGATACTCAGGCCAGAACTCCTTGAAGTCATCGTCGCAGGAGAAGGCATCGAGATAAGTGAAGACGGCGTTGCCCTCCACATGGCCAGGGTCGTTGAGATTGATGTGCTCAGGATCGGTGTACATCGAACGAACCTTCTGCCAAACGTCATCGGCAGAATCAGAGAGGTAGATACAGTTGCCAAGCGACTTCGACATCTTCTCCTTACCATCGGTACCCGGCAGACGACGGGCCGTCAGATTCTCAGGCAACAGGATGTTGGGTTCTACAAGCACAGGTGCATAAATCTGGTTGAAACGGCGTGCCAGTTCGCGGGTCACTTCAAGCATCGGTTCCTGATCCTCACCGGCAGGCACGGTAGTAGACTTGAAGAGCGTGATGTCAGCAGCCTGCGACACAGGGTAGCAGAAGAATCCGAGGGGGATGCTCTCACCCTCGAAACCACGCATCTTGACCTCAGTCTTCACCGTCGGATTGCGCTGTACACGACTCACTGAAACGAGGTTCATCAGATAAGTAGTGAGTTCGGCCAGTTCAGGAATCTGACTCTGGATGAAGAGCACACATTTCTCCGGGTCGAGACCTGCAGCGAGGTAGTCAAGAGCCACCTCTATGATATTCTGACGAATCTTTTCGGGATTGTCGGCATTATCGGTCAAGGCCTGCACATCGGCCATAAACACGAACATACGGTCATAGTCGCCCTGGTTCTGCAATTCGACACGACGGCGCAACGAACCGACATAGTGTCCTAAGTGAAGTTTTCCGGTGGGGCGGTCACCAGTCAATATTACTTTTCCCATCTTATTATTTAGTCTTTGATTTCGAATTTGACTGCAAAGGTACAACTTTTTATTAAGAAAAATACTCGCTACGTAATTTTATTGCAAATTATTGCAAAAAAAACTACGTTTCAATAAATAATGTGTATCTTTGCAGAAAAATTACAGATATGAAAAAGTTTAGCAAAGAAACTTATATCAAACGCCGTACCGAGTTGAAAAGACTCGTGGGCAACGGTATGATTGTCCTTTTCGGCAACAACGACTCACCGATGAACTATCCTGCCAATGCGTATGCCCCGATGCGACAGGACTCCACGTTCATCTATTACTTCGGACAGCATCGCGACGGACTCGTGGGCGTCATCGACATTGACAACGATGAAGAGTGGATCTTCGGCGACGACATTGATGTGGAGGACATTGTGTGGATGGGCTATACCCCGTCAGTGGCCGACCTCGCTGCAGAGGTAGGAGTCACGAAGACCGCCCCGATGTCACAACTGACATCTTACATCAAACATCAGACATCAGACATCCACTTCCTCCCGCCCTACCGCTTCGACACGAAGATCCAAATCATGGATCTGCTTGGCATCCATCCCTCGCAGCAGAAGGAAAAGGCATCGCTCCCACTCATCAAGGCTGTGGTGAAGATGCGTGCCACGAAGAGTGCAGAGGAAATTGCCTATATCGAGGCAGCCTGCGACGTGGGCTATGTGATGCATACCACAGCACAATTGCTGATTAAGCCCGGTGTCACAGAACGGTTCGTTGCCGGACAGGTCGATGGTATTGCCCGTAGTCTGGCACAAGGCAACAGTTTTGCGACGATCTTCTCGCAGCACGGTGAAATCATGCACGGCAACCCCTCTGATGCGAAGTTGGAGGATGGTCGACTGGTGCTCTGCGATGCTGGTTGTGAATTGAACGACTACTGCTCTGACCACACCCGTACGATGCCCGTCAACGGCAAGTTCTCGCAGCGCCAACTGGAAATATACAGCATCGTGGAGGAGTGTCACGACTACGTATTACAGGTGGCTAAGCCCGGCGTGAAATATCAGGATGTCCACTTCGCCGTGTGCCGGCAGATGACGGAGCGCCTCAAAGAACTCGGTCTGATGAAGGGCGATACCGACGAGGCTGTCGCAGCCGGTGCCCACGCCATGTTCCTGCCTCACGGTTTGGGACACATGATGGGTATGGATGTACACGATATGGAAGGACTGGGACAGATCTACGTGGGCTTCGACGAGGAGACCCGTCCGAACCTGGAACAGTTTGGTACCAACTGCCTGCGTATGGGTCGTAAGTTGGAACCAGGCTTTGTACTCACCGACGAGCCGGGTATTTACTTCATCCCCCACCTCATTGACCTCTGGCGGAAGGAAGGTCATTGTAAGGAGTTCCTCAACTTCGACAAACTGGAGACCTACAAGGACTTCGGCGGCATCCGCATCGAGGACGATCTGCTGATCACCAAGGACGGTTGTCGTTTCCTCGGCTCGAAGCGCATTCCCTACCATCCCCAGGAATTAGAAGAATTTATGAACATTAAACAATAAACAAAATGAAGAAATTTCTCACTTTTGCACTCATGGCTATGATAGCCCTCAGTGCATCGGCAGCCAAGAAGAAGGCTCCCGAAAAGAAAGATCAAAACAAACCTGTATTCACCACCATCAAGGCGAATCCCATTACCAGTATCAAGGACCAGAACCGTTCGGGTACCTGCTGGGACTACTCCACTCTTTCGTTCTTCGAGGCAGAGATCCTGAAAGCCACCGGCAAGAAATACACCCTCTGTGAGGCATTCGTAGCCAACAAGACCTATATGGAGCGCGCCATCCAAGTGGTTCGCTATCACGGTGACTGCCAGTTCGCACAGGGCGGCAGTTCAGAGGACGTGCTTCACACCCTGAAGACCTGGGGCATCTGTCCCATTGACGCCATGCCTTTCCCCGGTTCGCTTTATGGCGACTCGCTGAACAACTTCAATGAGTTCTTCTCCATCTTGGAGCCTTACGTGGCTGCTGTGTCGAAGAGTTCTGCCAAGAAGATCAGTAACCAGTGGAAGGTCGGCTTGCAAGGCATCCTCGACGCCTATCTTGGCAAGTGCCCGGAGAAATTCGTCTATGAGGGCAAGGAGTACACCCCGAAGTCGTTCATGGCTTCGCTCGGCATCAACCTCGACGACTATGTCTCCATTACCAGTTACACCCATCATCCCTTCTACACCGCCTTTGCCGTGGAGGTACAGGACAACTGGCGCTTCCCGCTCTCCTATAACCTGCCGATGGACGAGATGATGCAGGTCATCGACAATGCCATTGAGAACGGCTATACTGTAGCCTGGGGCGGCGACGTGTCGGAAGACGGTTTTACCCGTAAGGGACTAGCCTACGCCATCGATAGCAAGGCCACACAAAGCCTCGCTGGCAGCGATATGGCCAAGTGGCTCAAACTCGAAACTGCCAAGAAACGCGACATCATCGACTCGCTGGGCGTCACCGTACCTGAGATTGTCCCCACCCAGCAGATGCGTCAGGAACGTTTCGACAACTGGGAACTGACCGACGACCACGGTATGCACATCTATGGTGTGGCTAAGGACCAGAACGGCAAGGAGTATTATATGGTTCAGAACTCTTGGGGCGAGACTGGCGACTACAAGGGTACCTGGTACATGACCAAGGCCTTCATCGCCGCCAATACGATGGACTTCCTCATCAACAAGAAAGCCATCCCTGCCGCCATTCGCAAGAAACTCGGCATCTGAATATGACAAAAAAGTAAATCCCGCCAAAACGGCGGGATTTTCCTTTTATTCATTTCTTGGGGTATTATTCTAATTCCAAGGTAGGAATAGCCTCTGTCACCTTATTCTCATCGAAATAGAGATACCATTTGAAGCCGCCCTCATCATCAGTGATACCATACCCCTGGGCCCAATCCTTGAAATAGCGATAGGCATCCTTGATGCAAATCTTCTCTAACGGATAGCGGAACTCGTAGGGAACCATGATGGCATGAGGATCCTCACCGGCGATGGAGAGTCTCGTTTCCACTTTGTTGGTCTTATCATAGATATACGGCTGATAGTCATTTTTCAGGAAAGAGAAGTTCTCGTCAACTTCAACCATCTCTTCCACGATGGGAGTCTCGGGCTTCTTTTTCTCGGTGTTGATGAACACCTTACCTGACTTTCCGAACATCTGGTGTACCTCGGTCTCTTCATTAATAACATCACCGGAGATATTCTTAATGTAAACCTCATCATGGGCACCACAAGCCACAACCTGCCATACCACATGCGTTGCGTCATATCTGTAAGCCCTAATCACGACGTCGTTCAGGTCGTAGTCACCGACAGGAGTATCCTCAAAGCAGAAAGTGTACTTGTTCTTGTCGATGGTGGGGGGAGGTGGAACCATAATACCACCAAGCACCTCGAACACGATATCATTGAAGTCCTTGTCAGAACCCGACTCACAGCACAGATATTTTCTGTTGTTTGCCCAGAACCAAGCCATACGAGGGTCATTGGGGTCAAGTTTCGAGGATTTGAAGTGACCAAATTTGTTAATGTCAGTATTCAAACGGCCATCACAATAGAGTTCACCATCTCTCTTGTCTCCAACACTGGGGTTATTATGGTTTTCTTCTGTGTCAATGCTTCTGAGCATGAAACCAATCTTATAGCCCTCGGGGAAGGAATATTTTCCCTTAGTCTGTCCAGGCACAGGTGTGCCATCTCCCCAGTAAATCAGGGCATAGGCTGTTTCACGCTTGATCTGATTGTTGATCATCTCGTGAGGATCGACAATAGAAGTATAAAGTTCTACAACCTTATATTTGGGAAGGTTCTTGAGATACTGCACCTGTTCTGCCTCGGTCATACCCATGATAGCCTCAGGCTTAAAATAATAATAGTAGATATCACAATTCTCAATCTCATGATAGATACCGTCATTCTTATAGATAGGAGCCAGAATGATAGGATCTTCACCGGTAGTGAAAGGATAGTTGTTGTTCGACATGTAATACTCACTCTTCTTGATCTTGCCGATATTGTCGACCTTATTCTGCAAGTAGCCATTGAAAATCATGTCATACAAATCGGTCTTATAGTCGGTGGTATAGTCAGATACCAATAGACATTGGGCAGCCTCAGCAGTTGTCGAAAGGTGGTAAAGCAGGTCGTTCTCCCAACCGTTCCAGTTCCTCTGACGGTTAAAAGAGATCTCGGGTTCTTCGAGCACAGGATCTTTGGGAAGGCTATTGACCAACGCATCAAGATCGAAATCACCTGCTCCGCTTCTGGTGCGGGCACTACTCACTGTATTAGAGGTGAATACCACATTCTGTTCACCCACGTTGAAGCCCTTGATGAAATACTCACCGTTCTTCTTGACACAAGCGGCATATAACCTGTTGTACATCTTGGGTGCATCGTAGTTGAGCGTCACGCTCTGACCGAAAGAAACTTTCTTTTCGTTCAACGACAAGGCACCATTGGCATCACTGTTACCGAAAGGCGACACTGTTAGGATCTGCACTTTTTCAACATCCTTCAACTCGGGATTGTTGATAGTGATGGTGACTTTACCGTTCTGGGTGGTGCACCAATCCTGATTCGGATCAATTGTTATCCCGAAAATCTTTTCGACATTGGACTTAATAGCATCCTCCTGATTAGGCTGCGGCTGAGGTTGAGGCTCAGGCTGTTGAAAATCCATGTCGTGAGAACAACTGGCCATCAAGAGCAGGCCAGCGACAACGAATAATACATTTTTCTTCATACTAATATTTTTAATGGTATAATAAATTTTTAAAATTAAATGGTTAAGGGGTTGATTGATTTATTTTTTCGAGTGCAAAATTATAGATAATTGACGGAAACAAGTGTATAAAATACATCAATGGTGTGTAAAATATGAGAATTAGGTGTGTGATTTGTTACAATTTACACACCTTTTTGTTCATTTTCGAACTTTTTTCTTACCTTTGCACTCGAAAAGGTAAAGAGAGAGAAAACATGTACGTAAAACTGATGCAGTTTTCAGCCATCCTGCTGATGACGCTATTGGCACTAAAATTGTTCTTGTTGCCCAGGAACACAATTACCAGTGCCGTAGTGAGGAAGTCGCGCTTCTTTCTATTTGTCGGCACTTCGCTCCTGGCCATTCAGTTTCTGCTACAATTTATATTAGGTTTGCGCGCGAAAGAGGTCACGTATGCCATTATGCTCAATCTGGCCTTTTTTATTCCCTGTTCAGTCTTTTTCACGCTGGCCATCCTTTACTTGCAACGTCATGGAAATGTCAACCTCATAGAGAAATACATCGGTGTGCCGGTATGGTTCCTGGCTATGGCAATCATGTCCATCGGCATCATTATTGGGAATCTGCTATGGGCAGAAATTATTGCCTCTGTGCTCTACGCCGCCATGCAACTCTACTATACGATCCGTGAGATGCGTTATATGCGTCACATAAGGGAAACACTGGCCAACTACTATGACGGGGATATGGATCACGTGCTGGGGTGGATGCAGTGGAGTATCATCCAACTGACACTGATGGCAGTGATGGTTCCCATCATCATCTTTGGCCACGGTCCACTTCTGGCCGTGTTTGCACTCCTGTTTTTCTTTGGAATATTCTATCTGGTCGACAGTTTCTGTCTTTTTGTTGTTAGCAACACCCCTGCCAAAGTGGTGGAGGCGGAGACCGAACGGACTGAGACGGAGACGGAAGAGTCGGAGGTACATGTCTCCGACGACTCCATGCATCGAGTTGACCTGGCGGTAAAAACCTGGATTACCAAACGTGGTCATCTGAAAGCCGGGTTGAATATGCCCAATGCCGCTGAGGAGATAGGGATACCCCGCTATCTGCTCTCTGCCTGGCTAAAACAGAAGGGCATCCGTTATAGCGACTGGCTGACCGAGATGCGTATCGACGAGGCAAAACGGGTGTTGCGTGACCACCCAGAATGGTCGAACGAGAGCGTCGCACAGCACTGTGGCTTCAACGACCGAACCTATTTCCAGCGAAAATTCAAGGAAATCACAGGCACTACACCCCATGATTTCCTAAACCTTATTTGAGCAAATCTATTCTTTGTGGCTCCTCTCAAATGTCTCCAAGCCTTTTTTCAGAAAGTCGATGTAGGCTGAGATATCCTCGTTGTAGGCACGGCTGGCGCTGAGAGGTTTATCCGTGGCAGGATCGATGATGACATAGAAGGGCTGGGCATTGGCACCAAACTTGTGACTTTGCAGATAACTCCACTTGGCACCGACGGTGCGTAGAATCTTCCCGTCCATCTCATAGGGCTCTGACAACGGTGTCTTGTCGTCGACATAGAGCGAGATAAGCACATAGTCCTTGGTGAGTAAGTCTGCAACGGTGGGGTCTGTCCAGACAGCAGCCTCCATCTTACGGCAATTGACGCAGCCGAAGCCGGTAAAGTCGATGAGTACGGGCTTCCCCTGTGCCTGAGCGACAGCCATTCCCTCCTCGTAGTCAGTATATTTGGCTTCAACGACCTTCGTATTCAAATTGAAATCCTGCGTGTTCATCGGAGGTGCAAAGGCACTGACGGCCTTGCAAGGAGCCCCCCAGAGGCCGGGCACCATATACATCGCGAAGGCAAACGAGACGAGTCCGCCCATGATACAGACGACAGGCATCGGTTTATGCAGGTCACCACCCACCTCATCCGACTGGAATTTCAGCCAGCCACAGAGATAGGCACCCAAGAGGGCGAAGATGACAATCCACAGCGAAAGGAACACCTCACGATCCAGCAGATGCCAACCATAGGCCAAGTCGGCCACAGAGAAGAATTTCAGGGCGAAGGCTAGTTCGATGAATCCCAGCACCACCTTAATCGTATTCATCCACGAACCCGATTTCGGTGCCTGTTTCAGCCACGAAGGGAACATGGCGAAGAGCGTAAATGGAAGAGCCAGGGCTACGGCAAAACCCAGCATACCCAGAGCAGGAGCCAACCAGTTACCACTGGTAGTGGTCTCTACGAGCAGTAAGCCGATGATGGGTGCCGTACACGAAAAGGAAACAAGCACCAATGTGAAGGCCATGAGGAAGATGGAAAGCAGTCCGCTGGTTTTCGAGGCTTTAGTGTCCACGCTATTGGCCCAACTGTCAGGCAGTTTGATTTCAAACCAGCCGAAAAACGACAGGGCGAATACAACCAACAACAGGAAAAGGAAGATATTAAACACGGCATTCGTCGACATCGCATTCAGTGTATCGCTGCCGAAGAGGGCTGTCACCAGCAGTCCCAATCCGAGATAGATGACAATGATGCTCAAACCGTAGGTGATAGCATCTTTGATGCCTCTTCGTTTATCGTCCTTGGCTCTTTTCAGGAAGAAACTCACCGTCATCGGGATGATGGGCCAGATGCAGGGCATACAGACGGCAAGGAGTCCGCCGATAAAGCCCATGAGTAATATATATAATAAGGAGTGGTCGGCGATATCATCGCTGCCACCCATTGCTTTCAATTCATCCACGACGGGAGCCCAAAGAGTGTTTGATGAGTTAGAAGAAGATAGAGGGATAGAGAGGGAGTCAGAGGATATTACCTCTGTTTTCGTAGTGTCAATTACTTTTCCTTTATCTTCTTCTATCTTCTTCGTATCTTCCTCTATCTTCTTATCCTCTTCCGCCTTCATGGGACTCTTTCCCTTTTGCTTCAACGACACTTCAGATGGCGGCAGACACATCTCATCGCTACAGGTACCATATTCCAGATAGCAGTCAATATCGTACTCAGGCTTGGTGAAACGTATCTTCTGCACAAACGTGGCTTTCTTCTCGAAAAAGCGCAGTTCCATGTTAAACATCTTATCGAACTGCTTGATCTCATTTCCCCTCGGCTTTAACTTTCCGACTGTCTCTACACCCTCCATCTTCACCTTATTGAAGGTGGCTTGGATGGGACCGTCGTTGCCTAAGTCGGTGGAATACACATGCCAGCCATCATCGATGGTGGCAGAGAATATGATTTCCGCTTGGTCGCCACTGAGCATCTTCAACTCGGAGGAGAAATGGACGGGATCCATCATTTGGGCATGTGCTGCCACGGTGACGAGGACAGACAGGATTATCGTAAGAAACTTATTCATCTTGTTGCTGTTTTTGCTTGCAAAGGTACAATAAATTGTCGAAACTCATAGGGAAATCATTATAAATATGTTAAAAAAGCAACGGTTTTTAAGGCTATTTCATTTTTTATTCTTATCTTTGGGCGCTAATTTGGGTTATTGTACCCTTTTGGCAACACCAAAGCGACAATAAGAATAAAAATAACATATTAAATGCATTTCAAATGGAATTACGAACCACCTACATCAGAACAACGGACGGCGGCTAAGGAGTTAGGCGAGAAAATCGGCATGAGTCCGATACTCGCAGACCTGCTTATTCAGCGTGGCATCAAGACGGAGAGCGCAGCCAAGCGATTCTTCCGTCCGATGTTAAACGAACTGATAGACCCGTTCCTGATGAATGACATGGACGTGGCTGTTGACAGGCTCAACGACGCAATGGGGCGCAAAGAGCGAATCATGGTTTACGGCGACTACGATGTCGATGGATGTACGGCGGTGGCTTTGGTGTACAAGTTCTTACAGCAGTTCTATTCCAACATTGAATACTACATTCCCGACCGCTATGAGGAAGGTTATGGCATCAGTATCAAGGCGTTGGATTATGCGGCTGAAAAGGACATTAAACTTATCATTGTGCTCGATTGCGGTGTCAAGGCAATCGAAGAAATTAAATATGCCAACTCATTGGGCATAGACTTTATCGTGTGCGACCATCATGTGCCGGACGATGAACTGCCACCTGCTGTGGCTGTACTCAATCCGAAGCGTGAAGACTCCACCTACCCCTTCAAGGATCTTTGCGGATGCGGCGTGGGCTTTAAGTTCATGCAGGCCTTTGCCAAGAACAACGGCCTACCGTTCTCACGGCTCATCCCCCTACTCGACTTCTGTGCCGTCAGTATTGCTGCCGACATGGTATCGGTGACGGGCGAGAACCGTATTCTGGCCTTCCATGGTCTGAAGCAACTGAACCAGAGTCCTTCGGTGGGCATCAAGTCAATCATTGAGATATGCGGATTGACGGGGCGCGAACTCACCATGAGCGACATCGTCTTTAAGATTGGACCGCGCATTAATGCCTCAGGACGTATGCAAAACGGTACCGAGGCCGTTGACCTGTTGGTGGAGCGTGACTTCGAGAAGGCTTTGGCAGAGGCCAACCGCATCAATGAATACAACGAACAGCGCAAGGATGTGGACAAGCAGATGACGGAGGAAGCCAACCAAATCATCGAGAAACTCGAGAGTCAGAAGCACCATTCCAGCATTGTACTTTACGACGAGAACTGGAAGAAGGGTGTTGTTGGTATCGTCGCTTCCCGTATGACGGAACTCTACTATCGTCCAACGGTGGTACTCACTCGCAGCGGTGACCTGGCCACAGGCTCTGCCCGTAGTGTGGCAGGCTATGACATCTATGATGCCGTGAAAAGTTGTCGCGACCTTTTAGCCAACTTCGGAGGACACACCTACGCTGTAGGTCTGTCAATGAAGATTGAGAACATCCCTGAGTTCCGTCGCCGTTTCCAGCAGTATGTCAACGAACACATACTACCTGAACAGACGGAGGCCACCCTCGACATTGAGGCGGAGATTGACTTCAAGGACATCACGAAAAAACTACACAATGACCTGAAGAAGTTTGCTCCCCACGGCCCAGACAACGAAAAGCCCATCTTCTGTACGCGCAACGTGTATGACTATGGTACTTCGAAGGTGGTGGGGCGCCAGCAGGAACATATCAAACTGGAACTCGTCGACTCGAAGTCGAGCAACGTGATGAACGGCATTGCCTTCGGCCAAAGTGCCGATGCACGATACATCAAATCGAAGCGTTCATTCGACATCGCCTTCACCATCGAGGAGAACATCTACAAGCGCAGCGAGGTGCAGTTGCAGATAGAAGACATCAAACCGAGTGAAGAATTATAGGGAGGTTCTCCGACAGTACTGGGGCTATGATGACTTCCGTGGGATTCAGCGGGAAATCATCGAGTCGATAGGCAGCGGACACGACACATTGGGACTGATGCCTACGGGAGGCGGAAAGTCCATCACCTTTCAGGTGCCGGCACTGTGCAGTGAAGGCACCTGTATTGTCATCACCCCCCTGATAGCCCTGATGAAAGACCAGGTACAGAACCTGCGCCGTCACGGTATCCGGGCTGCCGCCATCTATTCCGGGCTGTCAAGAGAGGAGATTATCATCACCCTCGAGAACTGCATCTTTGGTGATATCAAGATCCTGTATGTCTCGCCCGAAAGACTCTCCTCAGAACTCTTCCGCACAAAACTGCACCACATGAAGGTGAGTTTCATCACCGTCGACGAGGCACACTGCATCTCCCAATGGGGCTATGACTTCCGTCCCTCCTATCTCCAGATAGCCGATATCCGCAAAGACCTTCCGAGTATCCCCGTTCTCGCCCTTACGGCTACGGCTACGCCTTTGGTGGTGGAGGACATCCAGGAGAAGCTCTCCCCTCCGAACATTTCTCTTACCTCTCACCTCTCACCTCTTACCTCTTTCAATGTCTTTAAGATGAGTTTCGAGCGTAAGAACCTGGCTTATGTCGTGCGGCGCGCCACCGATAAACGGCAGGAACTCATCCATATCCTCAACAGCGTAAAAGGCTGTGCCATCGTCTATGCCCGTAGCCGTCGCAGGACGAAGGAAGTGTCGGATATACTCAACGAGGCAGGTATCAGTGCAACTTTCTACCACGCTGGCCTCGACACCACCATAAAGGACGAGCGACAGAAAGAGTGGCAGAGCGACAAGGTCCGTGTGATGGTTGCCACCAATGCTTTCGGTATGGGCATCGACAAACCCGATGTCCGCGTGGTGCTCCACATCGACTGCCCCGACTCCCTTGAAGCCTATTTCCAGGAAGCAGGACGGGCTGGACGTGACGGACAGAAGGCATACGCTGTGCTACTCTACAATGAGGCAGACCGTCGGAAACTGGAAAAACGTATCAGCGACACCTTCCCGGAGAAGGACTATATCAGGAAGGTATACGAACACCTCGCCTACTTCTATGAGGTCGGCATCGGCTCTGGCTATCATGCCACCTTCGAATTCAATATCGACGATTTCTGCCATAAGTTCCGCCATTTCCCCATCCAGGTAGATTCCGCTCTGAAAATCCTGAACCGAGCAGGCTACATCGAATATACGGAAGAACAGGACAATCAGGCAAGGGTGATGTTCACCGTCAACCGCAACGACCTCTACCGTCTGGAAAACAACACGCCCAACGAGGAAAAGGTGATCACGGCCCTGCTACGCAACTACGGGGGACTCTTCGTGGATTACAACTTTATCGACGAGAGTTTCATTGCCAGCCAGTGTGGTCTGCACCCCCAGCAAGTGTACCTGACGCTGAAAAGCCTCAGCCAAAAACATATCCTCCACTTCATTCCACAGAAGAAGACGCCCTACGTCAGGTATCTGCAACGCCGGGAAGATGCTGAGCACATACAGATCATGCCTTCTGTCTATGAAGAACGCAAGGAGCAATTCACGCAGCGCATCCAAGCCATGATTGGCTATGCAACAAACGATGCCATCTGCCGTAGCCGTCAGTTACTGCGCTACTTCGGCGAAGAAGGGAGTCGTGACTGCAAGCAATGTGATGTCTGTCTCGACAAGCCCAAAGAATCAGCAATGAGTGTCGAGGCGCAAGCCATCCTCGACCTGCTATCCGACGGTAAGCCTCATCATATTACAGAATTACGCGACATTCAGTTGCCTACAGACTTACTGAATGCCGCGCTGGAATATCTTTTCAAAGAAGAACACATCCACATGGAGGACGGATTTATCACATCTGTGTAAATCTGTGCAATCTGTGGCTAAAAATCAAACTTCAACTGACGCTTGCGTTCCTCTTCGTCATCATGCTCATGACAATAACTGCTACCATCAAAGCAATGGGTACAGATGCTGCATTTCGGCATACCGATGCTCTTCACCAAATCCTCCAACTTGGCAAACTTCAACGATGTCAGACCCAGACGCTTGGCGATCTCATCCACCATCCGCTTGTATTCCGGCGAATCGGTGGTAGCATAGCGATCCAGATTCTTCTTGTCGTCGCCCTCAAAGTCCTTGATAATACGACGGGTGATCAGTTCCATATCACTCTTCGAAGAGGTGAAACCGATAAACGGACAGCCATAGACCAGGGGCGGACAGGAGATACGGCAGTGCACCTCCTTGGCACCATACTCGAAGAATGTCCTGACATTATCCTTCAACTGTGTGCCACGCACGATGGAGTCGTCGCAGAACACCACACGCTGATCCTTCAACAAGGCCGGATTGGGAATCAGTTTCATCTTGGCCACCAGTGTACGACGCTCCTGATTGCCAGGGGTAAACGAACGGGGCCAGGTGGGCGTATATTTCAACACGGCACGCTTGTAAGGCACGCCTTTACCCTCGGCATAGCCTAATGCCATACCGACACCCGAGTCAGGCACGCCACAGACGCTGTCCACCTCCGTCTCATCCTTCTCACCCATCAGTTTTCCGTTGGCCTCACGCACAGCCTCCACATTGATGCCGTTATAGTCGGATGCCGGGAAACCGTAGTACACCCAGAGGAACGAACAGATCTGTTCACGCTTGAATGGCTCCTGCAACACCTCCATCGAGTCCGTCTGCAAATAGACGATCTCGCCAGGGCCGAGGTCTCTCACCCGGTGGAAGTCAAGGTTCGGGAAACTCGTCGTCTCACTGCTTACCGCATAAGCGCCCTCTTTCTTACCGATCACAATCGGTGTGCGTCCCAGAAAGTCACGGGCTGCGATAATACCCTTCTCCGTCAGGATCAGCATCGAGCACGAGCCCTCAATCTTGCGATACACCAGGTTGATGCCCTCCACGAACGTACGTCCCATATTGATAAGCAGGGCCACCAGTTCCGTCTGGTTGATGGTATTGGCCGAATACTCGCTGAAATGCATCCGGCGCTCCAACAGTTCATCGGCAATCTCCCGCAGGTTATTGATCTTCGCCACCGTGACGACGGCATAGCGCCCTAAGTGAGAATTGACGATGATCGGCTGCGGGTCCGTGTCGCTGATGACACCGACACCCTGGTTTCCGGAAAACGAATCCAGTTCATCCTCGAACTTCGAACGGAAATAGTCGCGTTCCAGGTTATGAATCTTTCGACTGAAACCCTTTTCCTTGTCAAACATCACCATACCGGCACGCCTGGTGCCGAGGTGCGAGTTGTAGTCCGTGCCGTAGAACAAGTCGTTGACGCAGTCCTTTGTGCTGATGGTTCCAAAGAATCCTCCCATACCTTATTATATAAAATAGTAGAGGAACGATGCGATACCTTCAAGTGCAGGTTTGCGTTGTCCCTCTATCTCAATCTTTATGTCTATCTCAGCCTTACAGATACCGCGCAGGTTCTGGATGTTATGCAGTTTGGCTACCAGTCTGACGCGCGAACCTGTAATGACTGGCAAACCGAAGCGCATCTTGTCCATCCCGTAGTTCACCAGCATCTTGATATTGTTCACCTCGATGATCTGATCCCACATATAGGGCAGCAGCGAGAGGGTCAGATAGCCGTGGGCAATGGTACTCTTGTATTGGCTCTCCTCCTTGGCACGCTCCACATCCACGTGTATCCACTGGTGGTCGAGAGTGGCGTCTGCAAATAAGTTGATGCGGTCTTGGTCTACTTGCAGCCACTCCGATGCACCTAACTCTTCACCTAAGTGCGCTGCAAATTCGTCGTACGAATTGATGACTAATTTTCCCATGTCTCTCAAATTTTGCTGCAAATTTACTCATTTTCCCCCACATATCGCATGTAAATACCAAAAAATACGTTAAAAACCCTCTTTTTCTTACTTCTTACTTCTCACATCTTACATATTTTTCGTACCATTGCAACCGCTTTTGCGAAGATGGGCTGCAGTCGGCATTGCTTAAGCGAACTTAGCACTGCACTCATGTGCACCATCTTTGCACCCGCATTTGCGAAGATGGGTGTTTTCCAGAGTGGCCAAATGGGGCAGACTGTAAATCTGCTGTCTTTCGACTTCGGTGGTTCGAATCCATCAGCACCCACGAAAAAAGAAGCTCGCCGATTGGCGAGCT
>JAGCRH010000018.1 GCA_017964785.1 Prevotella sp. | reverse complement strand
CTCAGAACGACTATCCTTAAATCAAGTTAGAAATTGAAACGGTCTGTCTTCTTTCTACCCAAGCACCAATATACATTAATATAATATAAAGGCGCTCGCTTCTTGTACTACTTCTGTCTATGTAAATCTCTCAAAGAACTCTCTCTTTCACACTAAACGCCCACAAAAATGGGCGAAAGCGGATGCAAAGGTACGAACTATTTCAATACCATCCAAATTTTAAACCAACTTTTTTAATTGTTTAACGAAAATTTTCGACTTTATTGACAAAATAACAACCTATACCTTATTAATAATATATAAGGCATAGGTCATTATCTACTTTTTACCTTCAAAATTACTCTCTCCGACCCAAGATGCGGAGCAGATAAATGAAGAGGTTGATGAAGTCAAGGTAAAGCGAGAGTGCACCCACCAAGGCGAGTTTTTGGGCGGCCTCGCCAGCATCAGGTGCCATCTGCAACATATTCTTGATTTTCTGAGAGTCGTAAGCCGTCAGACCCACAAAGATCAGCACACCAACATAACTGATAATCAGGTCGAAGCCAGAACTCTTTACCAAGAACACATTGACCAAAGACGCGATGATCAGACCGATGATAACCATCATCAGGATCTTACCCATTGATGTCAGGTCGGTCTTCGTGGTATAGCCGATGAATGCCATGACAGCAAACGTACCCGCAGTGATAAAGAACACACTGGCGATGGATGTCATCGTGTAGATCAAGAAGATGGACGAAAGTACCACACCATTGATGACAGAATAGAGCACAAACAGCAGGGTGGCCGTCGTTAAGGAAAGACGGTTGATGGCACCACTGATGACAAACACCAGAGCCAACTCGGCGATGATCAATCCCCAGAAGACAATCTGATTGCTATAGATAGCCGACATGACACCAGGACTATTGGCAACGCCATAGGCCGTGATGCCCGTAATGGCCAGTGCGAGTGACATCCATACATACACTTTTCGCATTAAGATAGGAAAGGCCTCCGACATCGAGAGTTCACGATCCCGTGTCATCGTCGATCCAAAATTCAGTTCTTTGTTATAATCCATTTTTACTAATATTTGGTTTTACACTGAGTTATCTACAAATAATGTGCCACAAAGGTAAGCATTTAGTTTTAATAAAACATAAAAACACGGCACAAAATACTATATTATTATTATTTTTGGATTATTTTCACTATATTTGTACCCATGAATAACTAAAAAAGCAATAATAATATACGAACAAAGCAATGAAGATTGGACTATTTATTCCTTGTTATGTAGACGTGGTATATCCCCAGGTGGGTGTAGCCACCTACAAATTGCTTAAACATCTGGGGCTCGACGTGACCTATCCGATAAACCAGACATGCTGCGGACAGCCGATGGCTAATGCCGGCTTTGAGAAGCAAGCCATCCCCTTGGCAGAGAAGTTTGAAGATAAGTTCAAGGAGTTTGATTATGTAGTAGCCCCCTCTGTGAGTTGTACGGCATTCATCAAGATCAACTATCCCCGTCTGTTGGAAGGCAAGCATGAGTGCGTAACCTCCGGTAAGATCATGGACGTGGTGGAGTTCCTGCACGATGTGGTGAAAGTTGACCATCCGCTCGGCACATTTCCCCACAAGGTGAGCCTGCACAACTCCTGTCACGGTGTGAGAGAGTTGGGGCTGAGTTCGTCCAGCGAGGAGCATGTGACACCATTCAACAAAATCAAGGACTTGTTAAACTTAGTGGAGGGTATCCAGGTGTTAGAGCCTGAACGCCTCGATGAGTGTTGCGGTTTCGGCGGCATGTTCTCCGTCGAGGAGACCGCCGTGAGTGCTCAGATGGGATTGGACAAGATTCAGCGGCATATGAAAACTGGTGCGCGGTTTATCACCGGCCCCGACTGTTCTTGTCTGATGCATATGGCGGGCATTGCCAAGAAGCAAGGCCTGAATGTGGAGTTTAAACATGTCGTAGAGATTTTAGCAGCAGGATTATGAGTACAGGACATAGTAAAGCAGCGAAAGAGTTCTTGAAGAACCAGACCTATGCCAAGTGGCACGACGCCACGTTCTGGGCCGTCAGATCGAAGCGTGACAATATGGCATACGGGCTCGACGAGTGGGAGCAGTTGCGTGAGAAAGCAAGCGCTATCAAGCGCCACACCATCACCCACCTCGACGAATACCTCGACCAATTTGCCACCAATGCCGAGAAGAACGGCTGTATCGTTCACTGGGCAAAGGATGCCAACGAGTTCAATGAAATCGTCTACGGCATCCTGAAAAACCACAATGTGAAGAAGATGGTGAAGTCGAAGTCAATGCTAACGGAGGAATGCGAGATGAATCCCTATCTCGAAGCCCACGGCATTGAGGTTGTAGAAACCGACCTCGGCGAGCGCATCATCCAGTTGAAAGGTCAGAAGCCCAGTCACATCGTGATGCCAGCCATCCACCTGAACCACGATGACGTGGGCGAACTATTCGAGGAGAAACTCGGCAGCGAGAAGGGCAACCACGATCCTACCTATCTGACTTACGTGGCACGACTGAGCCTCCGCAACGAGTTCCTGACGGCAGATGCTGGGATGACGGGCGGAAATTTCGGTATTGCTGAGACAGGCGACATTGTGGTCTGCACCAACGAGGGTAACGCCGACATGAGCACGAGTTGTCCGAAGTTACACATCGCCGCCATCGGCTTAGAAAAGATTATCCCCAATTACGACTGCTTGGCCGTATTCCAGCGCATGCTCTGCCGCGCGGGAACAGGGCAACCGACAACAACTTTTACCTCCCACTTCCGCAAGGCCCGTCCGACGGCACACCCCATGCATATCGTGCTCGTGGATAACGGACGAAGCGAATGGATCGGCAATCCTGAGCATTGGGAGGCGCTGAAATGCATCCGCTGCGGTTCATGCATGAACACCTGTCCCGTCTATCGGCGCAGCGGCGGCTACTCGTATAGTTACTTCATCCCCGGTCCCATCGGCATCAACCTCGGCATGCTGCGCGACAAACAGGCTCACTCCGGCAACGTCTCTGCTTGCACGCTCTGCCTGTCATGCCAGACCGTCTGTCCCGTCAAGGTGAACCTCGGCGACCAAATATATCAATGGCGCCAGCAACTCGATGACTTTGGCACGGCTAACCCGCAGAAGAAACTGATGTGTAAGGGCATGAGCATAGTCTACGGCAGCGAGGGCATCTACAACCTCGGTACAGCACTGGTCCACTGGGCGAACATCATCCCCTCGCCACTCATGAATTGCGGTTTGGACCCCTGGGCCGAGGGTCACAAGATGATGGAATTCCCAAAGAAACCATTCCACAAACTGATTAAAGACTTAGAGAAATGAGCAACAAGGAAGATTTATTAAAAAGGTATAGGGCGAACGTGCGGGAGAAGTACGATATGCCCGACCTGAGCGACATCGCAGCCATCACCTACAATGACCCGCTGGTGCAGTTTATCAAGATGACCGAGAGCGTGGGCGGCCACGTGATAGAAGTGAAAGAAGGCCAGGACATCAACGCCCTCGTCCGCGAGATGTACCCCAATGCCAAGGAGATAGCCTCAAACCTGCCCGAAGTGACAATCGCCACACGCAACCCCGACATGGTGGGCCGCGCCCGCGACCTGAATGGTACCGACGTAGGCATCATCCGTGGCATGTTCGGCGTGGCCGAGAACGCCTGCGTCTGGATTCCGCAGAGGATGAAGGAGAAGGCCGTGATGTTCATTTCAAAGAACCTTGTGATCCTGCTGCCAAAGTCGCAGATCGTGAACAACATGCACGAGGCGTACAAACGAATTGAGTTCGACAAGGAATACGACGGCTACGGCGTGTTCATCAGCGGCCCGTCGAAGACCGCCGACATCGCGCAGGTGCTGGTGATGGGCGCGCAGGCCGCCCGCAGCGCAACTATCCTCCTGCTGCCGGAGTTAGTTGTATGAGTCGAATTACAGAGACGACCCGAGACCTTCGCCAGCGCGGTTCCGGTGACACCGGAATGCGAAAACCACATTAAAAATTACGTTTCGGCGGCACCGAAATATTAAAATCACGGTGAAAGTCGCGATTCGGCGATGCCGGAACGGGAAAATGGACAAAAAGAGCCGTTTCGGCGATGCCGAAACGAAGGATTGGATGAAAAAAGCCTGTTCCGGCAATGGATTATTGGAACAGATTGAGAAGGTCGGCGACGATGCTGGCCTCTTTTAGTGTCATGGCAGGATGGCAGGGTATGGAGAGTTCCTGCGCATGTATCTGTTCGGTAATGGGTAGGGAGAGGCTATTCCAATCGGCATAGCACTTCTGTTTGTGGGGCGGGATGGGATAATGAATCTGCGTCTCTACACCGTGGTCGCGGAGATACTGCTGCAGTTCGTCGCGACGCGAACAAAGTACGGGAAAGATGTGCCACACTGAGTCACGTCCATCGCTCGGGCGCGGCAGGCGGATGAGTGGATTCTTCACCTGATTGATATATGTAGTGGCGATGGCCTTGCGGCGGGCGTTGTCAGCATCGAGGTGCGCGAGTTTCGCGTCGAGAATCGCGGCCTGCAGTTCATCGATGCGCGAGTTTCGGCCTATGCGCTCGAAGATATACTTCTCGGCCGAACCATAATTACCCAACGCGCGGACGACCTCCGCCAGTTCATCATCGTCGGTCGTCACGGCACCAGCATCACCAAAGGCGCCAAGATTTTTCGTGGGATAGAAACTGTGTCCCGCAGCATCGCCCAAAGCACCGGTGTGTAATTGTGTTGCGAACATGCAGCCGTGGGCCTGTGCATTGTCCTCAATCAATTTCATGCCGTGCCGCTGGCAGATCTCACCGATGCGATCTGTATAGGCACAGCGTCCATAGAGGTGGACAATCATTATGGCACGAGTGCGCAGCGTGATGGCCTGTTCGATGAGTGTATCATCAATTTGCAGTGTATTGATATCTGGCTCAACAAGGACAGGCGTAAGTCGGTTCTCAGTGACGGCGAGGATGGAGGCGATATATGTATTAGCAGGCACGATGACCTCGTCTCCCTCATGGATGATGCCCAGTTCCTTATAGGCGCGTAAGATAAGCGTCAGGGCATCAAGACCATTGGCACAGCCGATGCAATGCTTCGTTCCTATATATTCGGCATAGTGCTGCTCGAAGTGGCGTGTAGTCTCGCCCCGCAGATACCACCCTGAGCAGAGCACTTCGTCGGCAGCATGTTCATAGGGCGCATTGATACGTTTCAGGTCCAAATACTTTATCATAGTTCCCACTCATAAGTATCATAACAGACGGCCCGTGCACCAAAGCCCTCCTTTTGGAAGACAAGCGAGTCGTGGAGGTCGTCGCTGCCAGGCATGTTCGATGTGCCGAAGTCAAAGAACCGTCGACCCTCGGCGTCGAAGCGGTCGAGTAACTCAGCGAACAACAAGTCGAGTGCCCCGCAGGCGAGGCCCGCATCATCAGCAGCAATATACTGCGTCTTCGCCGTCGTCGCAGTGATGTAGAGCACCGTTCCGCCCACCATTTGTCCGTCGAGGAAGGCTGCAAAGAGGCGGATATGCTCAGGAAATCGCTCGCGAAGCAACGTCATCTCACCGAGCGAGTGAATCGGTCGTGCACTATGACGGTCACGTAATCTGTCTTCGAGTAACGACCAGTAAGTCTCGAAATCCCCGCTCTCGGCGATAGTGACACCGGCACGGCGGGCCTTCGCGATGCCCCTTTTGCGGAGAGTTGACAGCGGCAGACGGTCGGCGAGAACCACGACGCTCGCCACGTCGCGTTGAATGATTTTTGCGCGGCAGACGTTCACCAACGCGTACTGATCCTCAGCGGAGGGTAATACGGCGTACGGCCAGGCCACAGGCTTATACACCACGCGGCGCAGACACTCGGCGCGCAGATAGTCACAGAGTTCGCGAAAGAGGTCGCGCACGGCGGCCGTCGTCGTCTTCGCATCCATCACCAAGCCGCCATATGTCAGCCCGCGGTGCGAGTAAAGTATGTCACCATCCCTATTCGCCGGCAGCAAAGCAAAGAGTCTGCCGTCGCGGAAGAACATCAGCGAGCAGTCCTCGAAGCGGTCGGCGTGGTAGTCCATATAGCCGCGATCGAAGAGGAACGTGCCATTCTTCGACTGTGCCACGAACCGGTTCCATTCGTCAGCCCTATCTGCCGTGTATCGTATGATGTCAATCACCGCTTCACCCACTCCAAGAAATCATCATATTCATAGATGTACTCGTCCTCGTCGAAGAGTTCGGAGGCCAGGACGAGACAGACGGCACCGGAGGAGAAATCTTCGAGCGTACGCCACACCCCTGTACCGATGTAAAGCCCCTGATAGGGATGGTTCAGATGAAATATCTCTTTACCTCCCTGACCATCATCAACGGTGACATCAAAGGAGCCACTAACAGCGATGACAATCTCCTCGCAAGTACGATGGGCATGACCGCCACGACGTTCCCCCGACGGCACATCATAGGTCCAGTAGACGCGTGCTATATCGAACGGCACATTCTTCATCTGCTCCGCCACAGTCAGGTTCCCCCGCGGGTCCACAATCTTCGGTAAATCAATGATCTTATATCTTTCCATATACTATATAACGTATTTTATTAAGAAAGCGTATATCTTGTCCACAAAAAAACTTTTCATCAGCCATGCACAAAGCACAATCAACATAAGACTGACAGTAGTCGTCATCACCACATTCTCGACACCTGCCGACAACATCAAACTATTAACTACACGGAGGACGAGCATGTGAACCAGATAGATTTCAAGACTGATACCTCCCAACCATTGTAAAATGGGATGATGCAACAAACACGTCACATGGCCTCCTTTCTGATCGGATAGCGCATAATAGAGGATGATCGGGGGGATGAACAACCAGAACAGGGCAACACAGCGCAACCGAGGGGTTAGTTGTTCATACAAGAAAAAAGAAGCCACCAGCCACAGGACCGACATCATTTCATAAAAAGTCGCAGCAGATACGCTCTGTTGATTGATGTAAACACGATAATGTTCTCCTACCGATGACTGATACATCTGGCAAAGCAGAATGCCTATACAGAAATCAATCAAGCGTGTCCATGGGGCAGCATAAAGGATGCTATTGACCATCTCAATAGGAATGAGGAAAGCCAATGACAGATATACCATCAACACCACTGCTGACAATAACAACAGCCTATTGAAAGAAAGTCGGCGAAGCCAGCGAAAGGCCAGGCTGAACAAGAGGTAGAAGAACAGCACATCGCACAGAAACCACGATGAGCCATTGGCCACGAAATAATACGCTTCGTTAGGGATCCAACTCTGCAACAACAGCACGTTGGGCAACAAGTGCTGCCAGTCGTATATAACACCCAGTCTGGCATCAAGCACAACGAAGACTACCAACATCAGTAAATGTAAAGGATAGAACTTCGACAACTGCCGCAAGAAGAATCTGCGTGTACTGAACTGCCCTACCCTTACACTGTCGCCATAGGCAAAAGACAATACAAAACCGCTAAGCATAAAAAAGAACGACACTCCACACTCCCCGCCATAGTCGAAACTCTTGCCGATGATGTGCGAAAATACAATCAGCATGATAAAAACGAACCGCAGGGATTGAAATGTCGCTATTCTCATTTATCAATGCTCGAACTTTGTATAGGGGTCAGTGCCGAGGACGGTCTTGGCGAGGCGCTTGGCTTTGTCGCGGAGGACGGTGGTGTCGTCACCGACCTCGCCGTAGCAGAGGACGACGCCCATGCGACGGCCCTTGTGGGCCTCGGGCTTGCCGAAGATGCGGATACGGGTGCGGTCTTCCTTCAAAGCCTCGTCGAAGTTATAGTCGAGCAGGGAACGGTCAACGGGTGTTTTAGCCTCCTTCGGCGAAAGAATGACAGCCGAAGCACCGGCATGCTCCAGATGGATGGCGGGGATGGGCAGTCCCATCACGGCGCGGAAATGGAGTTCGAACTCCGAGAGGTTGATGGTATGTCCGAGGGTCACCATGCCTGTGTCGTGCGGACGGGGAGAGAGTTCAGAGAAGATCACCTCACCCTGTTTGGTCAGGAAGAATTCCACGCCCCAGATGCCGGCACCTGTCAGAGCCTTCGTCACCTTATCGGCCATCATCTGGGCCTGTTTCAGAGCCTCGTCGCTGATCTTATATGGCTGCCATGACTCGCGATAGTCGCCCGACTTCTGCACATGGCCGATGGGCGGGCAGAAGAGTGTGGGCCAGCCGTGTTGCTGGGTGACGGTGAGCAGCGTAAACTCGGAGTCGAAGTCAATGAACTCCTCAATAATCACTTCCTTTACATCACCGCGACTGCCTTCCATCGCCTCGCGGAATGCTTGTTCCAGTTCGCCGTCGTTGTGAACATAACTCTGGCCGTGACCGCTCGACGACATCAGGGGCTTCACGACGCAGGGGAAACCAATCTCGTCGGCAGCAGCCTTGAACTCGTCGAAGGTCTTGGCATAAAAATACTTCGCCGTGCGGAGACCGAGTTCCTTGGCGGCGAGGTCGCGGATGGCACGACGGTTCATCGTAAAGTTCACAGCACGGGCAGAAGGCACCACCTGGATGCCCTGTTCCTCGAACTTAAAGAGGCGCTCCGTGCGGATGGCTTCAATCTCGGGCACAATGATGTCGGGCTGATGCTTCTTGACGACGGCCTCGAGGGCATCGCCGTCGAGCATGGAAAACACTTCGCGCTCATCGGCCACCTGCATGGCCGGTGCGTTGTCGTAACGGTCGCAGGCAATCACATACTGGCCTGCACGCATGGCGGCTATCACGAACTCCTTACCGAGTTCTCCTGAGCCTAAAAGCAATATCTTCTTCATTTTTTCTTTTGAGTTTGTCTGATCATTTGCCACTCGGGGGTGACGGCGAGGCGGCGGATGCACTGGTCGATGCGCGTCATCGCATCTTCCTGAGAGAGGCCCAGTTCCTTGGCGATATCTTGAAGAGACTCGCGCTCACAGCCGAACAAACCGTAGTAATGGGTGACGGCCTCCTCGTCCTCGGGCGGGAGCAGGAAGAGCAGATGCTCTAAATAGTGCTCCGTCTGAGGGTTGATGCTCATCGGGTTCAGGCCGATGCGCACCAGGAAGGAGTGGAGGGAACGGGTCAGTGCATCCATATCATAAGGTTGCCGTGGCACGGCAACATACTTAACGGTTGGCGTACATGTTATCGTAATATTTCTGGTAATCGCCGGAAGTCACGTTGTCGAGCCATTCCTGATTGTCGAGATACCAACGGACGGTCTTCTCGATGCCTTCCTCGAACTGGAGCGAAGGCTCCCAACCGAGTTCCTTTTGGAGTTTCGACGAGTCGATGGCGTAGCGCAGGTCATGGCCTGCGCGGTCGGCGACGAAGGTGATGAGATCCATATCCTCACCCTCTTTGCGACCCAACAGACGGTCGACGGTCTTGATGACCACCTTGATGATGTCGATGTTCTTCCACTCGTTGAAACCGCCGATGTTATAGGTGTCAGCGATCTTGCCCTCGTGGAAAATCACGTCGATGGCACGGGCATGATCCTCGACATACAGCCAGTCGCGCACGTTCTCACCCTTGCCGTAGACAGGCAACGGCTTGCGGTGGCGGATGTTGTTGATGAACAGCGGGATCAGTTTCTCGGGGAACTGATACGGGCCGTAGTTGTTCGAGCAGTTGGTCACGACGACGGGCATACCATAGGTGTCGTGGTAGGCACGGACAAAGTGATCGCTCGATGCCTTGGCAGCGGAGTACGGTGAGTGGGGATTGTACTTCGTGGTTTCGAGGAAGAACTTGTCGCCATAGGCCAGATGATGCTCGGCGCTCGATGCCGTCGTGGTGAACGGCGGCTCGATGCCCTCGGGATGCGTCAGTTCCAGTGCGCCATACACCTCGTCGGTCGAGATGTGATAGAAGCGCTTGCCCTCGTACTTCTCAGGGAGAGACTCCCAATAGAGTTTCGCGGCCTGCAACAGCGACAATGTTCCCATGACGTTCGTCTTGGCGAAGGTGAAGGGATCCTTGATCGAGCGGTCCACGTGCGACTCAGCAGCGAGGTGGATGATGCCGTCGACCTTCTTGTCCTGCATCAGTTTGTAGAAGGCATCGAAGTCGCAGATGTCCATCTTCACGAATTCGTAGTTGGGTTTGTTCTCGATGTCCTTCAGATTGGCGAGATTGCCGGCATAGGTCAACTTGTCGAGGTTGATGATGTGATACTCGGGATACTTGTTCACGAACAGGCGCACCACGTGACTTCCAATGAAGCCTGCGCCACCAGTAATAACGATTGTTCTTTTCATATTTCTTTTGTTTTTTATGGGTCGAATGGGGATGATGGGATTAATGGGTTGAATGGGAGCCGAGGGTGATGACTTCGAGGTCCTTGAACTCGCGGCCGTCGATGGTGAGGCGGACGAGGGTGCGATCCTTGTGCCAGCCCTGGATGCCGGCGGCACCGGGGTTGATGTGCAGCAGGCCGAGGGTCCTGTCGTATTTGACTCTCAGGATGTGCGAATGGCCGGCGACGAAGAGTTGCGGCGGATTGGCGAAGAGCGTCGAACGGACGGAGAAGTCGTAGTTGCCGGGATAGCCGCCGATATGCTTGATGAGCACGTCGACATCCTCGACCTTGAAGCGGTTCAGTTCACGATACATCAGGCGCAGGTCGCCGCCATCGCAATTGCCATAGACGGCGCGGAAAGGACGGAAGGCGGCAAGGCGCTCGGCGACCTCGACACTGCCGATGTCGCCGGCGTGCCAGATCTCGTCGCAGGGCTCGAAGTAATGGAGGTACTTCTCGTCCCAGAAGGCGTGGGTGTCGCTGAGGATTCCGATTTTCTTAATTGGCGGGGGATTTTCTAGGATCTCCTAGGCTATCCTAGGCAGACCTAGGCTATCCTATATTTTGAACTTTTTGCGGATGAATTCGGCGATGAGTTTCTCAGTCTCAACGAAGCCGAGGATGCTGGAGTCGATGCAGAGGTCGTAACTCTCGGCGGCGCCCCACTTCTTGCCGGTATAGTAATTATAGTAGGAAGCGCGGTCCGACTCCTTCTGCTCGATGAACTTCTGGGCGGCATCGTAGTCGAGGTGCTGCTTGTTCATGATCTGCTCGATGCGGTAGCCCATCGAGGCGGTGATGAAGATGTTCACCACGTTCTTGAAGTCGCGCAGCACATAGTCGGCGCATCGGCCCACGAACACGCACGAGCCTTCCTTGGCGGCCTTCTGGATGGCCTCGCTCTGGAACTGAAAGAGGCTCTCCTGGGTGAGTCCGGGCTTGTCGCCCCCGCTGCCGAGATGGGGCATGCCCAGGTTGAGCAGTCCGCGGAAAAAACCTTTCTTCTCGTCGTTCTGCTCGAAGATCTTCTCGGAGAGTCCGCTCTCCTTGGCTGCGAGGTTGAGGATCTCGCGGTCGTAATACTTCGCCTGGAAGTCGAGCGCGAGCATCCGGCCGATGTCGTGTCCGCCGCTTCCGAGTTGTCTGCCTACGTTGATAATAATATGCTTCATCATGATTTACGATTTACTGATTTTCGATTTCAAACGCCTAAGCCTCTTCATATACCACATCAGTATCGGGATAGTCATTGCAAACGAGCCGAAGTCGCTGGCGGGCATGGAGTACCACACGCCGTCGAGGTCCCAGAACAGCGGGAAGACGTAGGCCATCGGCAGCAGCAGGAAGAGCTGCCGCGACAGCGAGAGGAAGATCGAGACCTTCACCTTGCCGATGCACTGGAAGAAATTCGTTATCACCGCCTGCGAGCCGACGACGAAGAACACGAGCATGTCGATCACGAGTCCGTGCGCCGAGAGCTCGAGCAGCGTCTCGTCGGTGGTGAAGATGCGTGCGATCTGCCGCGGGAAGGCCATCGACAGTCCCCAGCCTACGAGCAGGATGATGGTGGCGCAGGCGATGGTGATCCACAGGCAGCGGAACATGCGGTCGAACTTCTCCGCGCCGTAGTTGTAGCCGACGATGGGCTGCATGCCCTGGATCATGCCCATGACGAACATGAAGAAAACCATGACCATCGAGTTGGCTATCGAATAGGCGCCCACGGCCATGTCGCCGCCGTAGCGCACAAACTGGTTGTTCATGAAGATGACGATGACGCAGCTCGTGGTCTGCATCAGGAAGGGCGAGATGCCGATGGAGATGATGTTCCTGACGAGCTGCGACTTCAGGCGGTAGATGCCCCGGCGCAGGTGCAGCAGCTCGCGCTTGTCGGAGAATATCCACATCTGCCAGCAGAGGGCGAGCGACTGCGAGGTGACGGTGGCGAGCGCCGCGCCGCGGATGCCCCATCGGAACCACCAGACGAAGAGGACGACGAGCACGATGTTGCAGGCGACGGTGAAGAGCGTGGCCCACATGGCGTGGCGGGGCTTGCCGGCGGCGCGCAGCACGGCGTTCATGCCGAAGTACATGTGCGTCACCATATTGCCGAGCAGGATCACCACCATGAACTCGCGGGCGTAGGGCAGCGTCACCTCCGACGCGCCGAAGAACAGCAGGATGGGGTCGAGCAGCAGCAGGCAGATGACCATGAAGACGAAGCCGATCAGGAGGTTCAGCGTCACCGTGTTGCCCAGCAGATGCTCGGCCGTGGCGTAGTCCTTCTGGCCCAGTTTCACAGAAATGCAGGTGGACGAGCCCACGCCGACGCAGGCGCCGAAGGCCGCGCTCAGGTTCATGAAGGGGAACGTGATGCCCAGGCCCGCAATCGCCTCGGGACCGACCACCTGGCCGATCATCGCGCGGTCGATGATATTGTAGAGGCTCGACGCCGTCATGGCCACGATGGCAGGCAGGGCATACTGCCACAGCAGTTGTCCTACGGGCTTCTGGCCCAGCGCGAGAGCGGCTTGCTTATTGTCCATCCTTACCTTATCTATATAATATAACGCTGCAAAGGTACGAATATTTTCCGACATGGCGAAAATTTCCGCGAGGAAATCGCGCGACTTTCGGAAATATTTCGTATCTTTGTCGCCGACAAACGAATTAATTCACTCAAACCAACAACTTATGAAGAAGATTTATCTATCATTGATTGCAGTGGCTGCAATGACACTGGCAGCCTGCGGAGGAAACAAGAGCAATTCACAGGCCGAGGCCGCCGAGGAGGCCCAGGCGCCGGCGATGGAGGCCACGGCGGAAATGACCGCCGAGGAGCCCATGGACTCGGCCCAGCAGGCCTACTTCGAGCGCCACCAATTCGAGGCCCTGGTGAAGATAGCCGACGGCGGCAAGGTCTATGCCACCGATGCCGACGGCAATCGCAGCGCGAAGGCCTTCACGCGCTTCGACGAGTACGAGAAGTTCATCACCGCCAACCCGCAGTACATCCGAAACCGCTACTCCTACGACGCGGACGGCAGGCCCACCATCATCGACTTCAAGCCGTCGCCAAACGGAGACGGCTGGCAAATCCAGAACAAGCCGCAAACCGATGAGCCCGTCCCCGATGTTTCATTCAGCACAAGACCGGCAAAGAGCGAATAATTCACTAAAACATCAAACGATATGAAACGGACAAAGATTGAACAGTTGCTGCTGGTCGTCGCATGGGCGGGGCTGATCGGCGGCATCCTCTTCACCACTCTCGTGAGCAAGGGAATCTGGGAGTCAAACGTGGACATGGCCTTCCCGCAGGCCGTGGCGACCTTCGTGGGCGGCGTAGGTGCCTCCATTGTCGGCTGGGCAGTGCTCATGCAGATCGTCAGCATCTCCGACAAGATCCGCAGGATCGAAGAGCACCTGAAAGAACCGAAAGAATAACACGGCGGAATCAGAAAACGCAAATTAATTTGGTGTTTCGCTCGATTTGCACTATCTTTGCAGACGGAATGAAGAAACTGGTAACTATAAGGCTTCTGATTTGCCTCGCCGTGGCGCTCCTGGGTGGCACGGCGGCACAGGACTCGGCGGCACAGGCGGCGAGCAAGGTGAAATATCCGGGCCCGAAGCAGTACATCTGGCGCTATACCCTGCGCGACAAGCAGGGCACCGCCTACTCGCTCGAACACCCCGGCCGTTGGCTCTCGCACAAGAGCATCGAGCGTCGCCGCCGGCAGGGGCTCAGCCTCGACTCCACCGACCTGCCCGTCTCGGCCAAATACCTGAAAGAGATGGAGCGCCAGGCGAATCCTCCGATTCGCCGCCGCGGGAAGCCCGACTGGCAGTTTGTCGGCACCTCACGCTGGCAGAACACCGTGCTCGTGCGCTCCACCGACACACTGCTGCTGCGCTGCCTGGCGGAACTCCCGTTCGTCAGCGAGGCCCGGCAGGTGTGGCAGTCGCCCGACTCGATCGAGCGGCGCGGCCCGAAGATCAAGGTGCACGAGGGCTGGAACCAATGGGACAGCATCCGCGGCGACCTCTACGGCAACGGCCGCGAGCAGATAGAGATGCTCAGCGGGCACCGCCTGCACGACATCGGCTGCCGGGGCAAAGGCATGACCATCGCCGTGATCGACGGCGGCTTCCAGAACGCCAACGAGATACCCGCCCTGCAACGGGCGAACATCGTGGGGGGGAAGAACTTCGTGTGGAGCCCCGAAGCACGGGGATACGGACCGCGGGGACAGACACCTGACTTCCGCGCGCTCCGGTCGGAAGAGCCAATCCCCGAGATCCTCTGCCGCGAGACCGACCACGGCACAAAGGTGCTCTCGACGATGGCCACCAACGAGCCGCAAATACTCGTAGGCACCGCCCCCGAGGCCCGCTACTGGCTGTTGCGCAGCGAGGACCAGCATTCGGAGCAGCCCGTGGAGGAGGACTACTGGACGATGGCGGCGGAATTCGCCGACTCGGCAGGCGTGGACATCATCAGCAGCAGCCTCGGCTACAGCAACTACGACGGCACCGACAACGACTACCGCCAGCGCGACCTCGACGGGCGCACGGCGCTCATCTCGCGCGCCGCCTCGATGCTGGCACAGAAAGGCATCATCCTCGTCAGTTCCGCCGGTAATAGTGGCATGGGGCCGTGGAAGAAAATCGAGGTGCCCGGCGATGCGAACAACATCCTGACCGTGGGCGCCCTGAACCGCCAGAAGGAGAACGCGCCGTTCAGCGGCGTCGGCCCGACGCAGGACGGAAGAGTAAAACCCGACGTGATGGCCCTCGGCTCGCCGGCGGTGCTCATCTCCGGGCGCGGCACCATCGTCAGGGATATGGGAACGTCGTTCTCGACACCGATCGTGGCGGGGCTCGTGGCCTGTCTCTGGCAGGCGCTGCCCGAGAAGACCGCCCTCGACATCATCGCCCTGGTGCGACAGACCGCCAGCCAGCACGATGAGCCGGACAATATCCACGGCTACGGCACCCCGAACTTCTGGCGGGCGTATATGATTGGGAAAGTAGAGGTGAGTGGTGAGAGGTAAGAGGTGAGAGAAATGAAAAGCGAGCAGCATATAACCCTCCTGGAACTCAACCGCCTCGTGCGCGAGGTCATCGAGTGCGAGATACCCAATGAGTATTGGGTAGAGGCGGAGTTGTCGGAGTGCCGCGAGAGCCACGGGCACTGCTACATGGAACTGGTGCAGTACGAAGAAAGCCCCTCGGCGATGCCAGATGCAGGGGCTTTCGGGGGCTCAGGGGCCGTCGGAGCCTCAAGGACCATCGGGGGCTCAGGGGCTTTCGGGGGCTCAGGGGCTTTCGGTTCATCGTCGGGGCTGTCGGGTCGATCATCCACCCCCCTCGCCCGAGCCTCGGCCAAGTGCTGGGCCTCGAAGTGGATGCTCATCCGCCCCGGGTTCGAGCGCATCACCGGCCAGCGGCTCCACGCCGGCATGAAGGTACTGCTGAAGGTCTACGCCCAATTCCACGAGGCCTTCGGTTTCTCGTGGATCGTCACCGACATCGACCCCACCTACACCCTCGGCGACATGGCCCGCAAGCGCCAGGAAATCATCCGACAGTTGAAGGCCGAGGGTGTCTTCGACTTGCAGAAAGAACTCCATCTGCCGCTCTTCTGCCAGCGCATCGCCGTCATCTCGTCCGAGACCGCCGCCGGCTACGGCGACTTCTGCAACCAACTGGCCGATAATCCCTACGGTTTCCGTTTCGAGACGCGCCTCTTCCCCGCCACGATGCAGGGCGAAGGCGTGGAACAAAGCATCATCGCCGCCTTGGAAAAATTCTATTCTCTCACCTCTCACCTCTCACCTCTAATTTCGACTGCGTAGTAATCATCCGGGGCGGCGGGGCGACCAGCGACATGAGCGGCTTCGACACCCTCGCCCTTGCTGAGAATGTCGCCAACTTCCCCATCCCCATCATCACCGGCATCGGCCACGACCGCGACGAGAGCATCCTCGACATGGTGAGTCACACCCGGGTAAAGACCCCCACTGCCGCTGCCGCCTTCCTCATCGACCACCTGAAAACCGTCCTCGATGCCATCAACGATGCCCAGGACCGCCTCGCCCATGCTGCCCAGCAAAAACTGATCACTTATCACTCATCACTTATCACGCTCTCCGAGACCCTCCCCCGCATCTTCACCGCCGTCAGAACCCGCCACGAAGCCCGCCTCGACGCCCTCAACAGTCGCCTCGCCCACTCTGCGCACCAGAAAATTATCAATTATCAATTATCCATTATCAATTTAGCGAATCGCCTCCCCATCCTCCTCGACCGCCGCCTGATGACCGAGAAGCACCGCCTGCAACTCATCGAGGAAAAGGCCAAGAGCCTCGACCCCGCCCTTTTGCTTCGGCGCGGCTACAGCATCACCCTCAAAGACGGCAAGGCCCTGCGCGATGCCTCTGCGCTCCGCCCCGGCGACGAGATCGAGACCCGCCTCGCCAACGGCACCGTCCGTTCCACCGTCCTCCCATCCGACCCATCAAACCCATTCAACCCATAAATACCCATCCCCATGAAAGAAGAACAGAAATACGAAGCCGCCTTCGCACAACTCCAAACCATCGTCCGCAAGATGGAAAACGACGAGTACAGCATAGACGAAATCGCTGTGCAACTGAAAGAAGCACAGCGATTAATCAAATTCTGCAAGGACAAACTGTCCAAGACAGAAGCGGAAATCCGTCAATTAGAAGTAGAAGCCAACGGAGAGTGACTTGAAGTCAGGACCCTTGTCCTTCTTAAACACGCTCATCGGCGAGTACTTGCAATAGATGCCGAGACCCTTGGCCACGTGTACGATGCCGAGGATGTCGACGGTGATGGGGCGCTGACCAATCTTCTTCGTCAGGTCGTCGATCTCGTGATCACCCACCTCATAGTAGTTGTTCAGACGGGCATAGTAGTTCCAGTTCAACTGGGCGCCCACCGAGATGGCGAAGTTCTTGCCAAAGCGCTGCTTGATGAGCAGAGGCATGGCAAGACCCACCGTATGAACGCGGGAAGAGAGTTCTGACATCTCACCGTCACGATGAACGACACCAACCAGGTCGTTAGCCTTCACAAACATATTGTCATGTCCGCTCAGCGTGTAGTTACGCCACTCGAATCCCAGACCGGCAGAAAGTGTGGTCTTTGACTTCTTCGGTGTCCAGTCATACTGCAAAAGCGTCACGTTGATATCCCAAGAACGGAACGGGGCGAAATCCAGGCCACCGGTGCTGACGGGAATATCGACACCCACAGCGAAGTGCATCGTCCAGTTGTCATCCTCGTCTGCACCCTGACCCAACTTCACGCCACCGCCATTATTGTCATCATTGGCAGCAAACGTCACCATGTTGGCATCGTTCAGCATCACATTTTCGTTTTTCTCCTCAGCATTGGCTGTCATACCAACTGCCAGGAATGCCATTAAAAGAAGTTTTTTCATTGTTTCCTGTATTAATAATGTTAAAAATCTGCCGCAAAGGTAGTCATTTCCTTGCAAACTGACAAGAAAAGTGAGGGAAAACGGCACTTTTCAGGCAAAAATGTTGTTCATAATCAATAATTTGATTACTTTTGCAAGCAGAATTGAAACTTTAACACAAAAGGAATATGAAGAATTTAGACTGGGGTAGTCTGTCATTCGGCTACATGAAGACCGACTACAACGTACGTTGTTACTACCGTGATGGTAAATGGGGCGAGATCGAGGTCTGCTCCGACGAGTATCTGAACCTGCACATGGCTGCTACATGTCTGCATTATGGTCAGGAGGCTTTCGAGGGTCTGAAAGCCTATCGTTGTCCCGACGGTAAGGTGCGCATCTTCCGTGTCGACGAGAATGCAGCCCGTCTGCAATCCACCTGCCGCGGTATCATGATGCCCGAGGTCAGCACCGAGTTGTTCACGGAGATGGTGAAGAAGGTGGTTCGCCTGAACCAGGAGTGGATCCCCACCTACGAGAGCGGTGCCACGCTCTATATCCGTCCGCTGCTCATCGGAACGAGTGCCCAGGTGGGTGTGCATCCCGCCAAGGAGTATTGTTTCCTGATCTTCGTCACCCCCGTAGGCCCGTACTTCAAGGGAGGCTTCGCTGCCAATCCCTACGTGATCATCCGCGACTACGACCGCTCGGCTCCCCTCGGCACTGGTAAGTATAAGGTGGGTGGTAACTACGCTGCCTCCCTCTTCGCCAACAACCTGGCCCACGAGAAGGGCTACGCCTGCGAGTTCTACCTCGACGCCAAGGAGAAGAAATACATGGACGAGTGCGGTGCCGCCAACTTCTTCGGCATCAAGAACAACACCTACATCACCCCGAAGTCTACCTCTATCCTGCCCTCCATCACCAACAAGAGCCTGATGCAGGTGGCAGAAGACCTCGGCATGAAGGTGGAGCGCCGTCCGATTCCTGAAGAGGAGCTTGAGACCTTCGAGGAGGCAGGTGCTTGTGGCACAGCAGCCGTCATCAGCCCCATCTCTTACATCGACGACCTCGACACCGGCAAGCGTTACTCCTTCGGTGAGAAGCCCGGCCCGATGTCGAAGAAACTCTTCGATACCCTCCGCGGCATCCAGTACGGCGAAATTGAGGACAAGCACGGTTGGACCACCGTCGTCATTGAGTAGTTAATAGTGAATAATTATGGGAACCAATCAATATTACAAGAACAAGGCTCTCGCCTGTTTGGAGGGCAAGTGGAGTAAGGCTATCATTGCTTCGCTCATTTACTTACTTCTCAGTGTAGGTGTCAGTTGGACCATCACCACCCCTATGGGGAATAATATGACCATGAGTTACGGCACCAATGCTATCTGGACGCTCGCCTGTCTGCCATTGAGTTGGGGTTTCGCCAACTATTTCCTCAGACTCATCCGCAATGAGGATATCGGCTATGGACATCTCTTCGACGGCTACAAGGATTTCGTTCGTGTCTTCCTGGCTGAATTCTGCATGGGACTCCTCATCTGCATCGGCTTCTTGCTGCTGATTGTCCCTGGCATCATCCTCGCTGCAGGTTTCGTTATGACAGACTTCATCATGAAGGACGATCCGGAGATTGATGCCCTCGACGCCATCAAGAAGAGTTGGAAGATGACAGACGGTCACAAGGGAGAACTCGTCTGGCTGTTCCTCAGTTTCCTTGGCTGGATGATCCTGTCCACTTTGACGCTCGGTATCGGATTCCTCCTCTTGTATCCCTATATGCAAACAGCCTTGGCGCACGCCTATGAAGATCTGAAGGCAGAGAAACCGGAATTGTCAGAGTTTTAATAGCGCATGGGCAAAGGCAAACTGGCGAAGTTCGCCGACATGGAGACCTACGAGAACGTGTTCCAGTACCCATATTCGGTAGTGGAACACGTGCCCTTTGAGATGCAGGGACACTGGCACGAGCAGTATTTCCACAACCAAAACCCCATCGTGCTCGAACTGGGCTGCGGCAAGGGTGAATACACCGTGGAACTCGCCAAACTCTACCCCGACCTCAACTTCATCGGCGTCGACATCAAGGGAGCCCGCATGTGGACAGGAGCCACCCAGGCTCTCCACGAAGGCCTGAAAAACGTGGCCTTCCTCCGCACGAACATCGAGATCATCGAGCGTTTCTTCGCCGAGGACGAGGTACAGGAGATCTGGCTCACCTTCAGCGACCCGCAGATGAAGAACCCTCGCAAGCGTCTCACCTCAACTTTCTTCATGGCACGCTACCGCCATTTTCTCATCGACGGTGGCATCATCCACCTGAAGACCGACTCGAACTTCCTCTTTACCTATACCTCCTATATGGTAGAGAAGAACCGCCTACCCCTGCTCTTCAGAACCGAGGATCTGTATCACTCAGGCGAAATCAGCCCTGAACTCCTCACGATTCAGACCTACTACGAATCCATGTGGATTGCCCGGGGCCTGAACATCAAGTACATGAAATGGCAACTGCCTCGCGACGGTGCTCTGACAGAGCCCGACATCGAGATCGAACTCGACGACTACCGCTCCTACCACCGCACGAAGCGCAGCAGCCTCGACAAAGCAAAATAATAACGATATGAAAAGACTACTTTCCATCGCGCTGGCAGCACTACCTCTGTTTGCCTCCGCACAGATTTCAAAGAACGTGACGGTGGATTCCGTCGGAACGCTCTCGAAGCAAATCCAGAAAGAAGAGATGTTTAAAATCTCTGAGTTGAAAGTCAGCGGCCCGCTCAACAGCGCCGACATCAAACTGCTCCAACAGATCGTGAACCGTTCGAAGGCCAACGAGAAGAAGGGTGAGTGTGTCGTCACCAGCGTCGACCTCTCCGAAGCCGTCTTTACCGATGGTAAGGGAGCCACCATGACACTCCCCAACGGACTCTTCAGCGGCGCCAAGCAACTGCTGAAAGTCACCCTGCCACATGGCATCACCGCCATCAGCAAGAATTGTTTCAACGGTTGCGCCTCGCTGCCGGAAGTCAACATCCCTGAGAGCGTCACCGCCATCGGCGATCAGGCCTTCCAGGGCTGTGAGTCACTGGCCACCATCACCATCCCACGGGGTGTCACCACCATCGGCAACGAGGCTTTCGAGGACTGCAAGGCCCTCAGCGCCATCGAGATCCCCGAGAATGTGACCGAACTCGGCGACCAGGCCTTCAACGGCTGTAAGGCCCTCACCACCATCGAGATCATCGGTAAGATCAAGAAGATCGCCAATGCCACCTTCAAGGGCTGCGAGAGTCTCGTCACCGTGTTACTGCCGGAGAGCGTGAAATCCATCGGCAACGATGCCTTCCGTGACTGCAAGAGCATCCCCACCCTCGACTTGCCCGAAGACTGCGAGGAGATCGGCAACTCCGCCTTTGAGGACTGCACCGCCCTCGGCTCCGTCGAGATGAGTTATGTCCAAAAGATTGGCAGCAATGCCTTCGAGGACTGTAAGAGCCTCGTGGGTGTCACCTTCGACAAACTCTCGAAACTCGGCAGCGGTGTCTTCAAGAACTGCACCTCGATGACCACTGTCACCATCCAGGGCACCCTCGACGAGATCAACTCCAACACTTTCCTCGGCTGTACCACGCTCACCGCCCTCTCCCTGCCCTCCACCGTCAAGGAAATCGGCAACAGCGCCTTTGAGAAGTGCCAGACCCTTGCGGAGATAGAATTCCCCGCCTCACTGACGAAGATCGGCTCCGAGGCCTTCAAGGAGTGCAGTAGCCTCCGCGAGGTCATCATCCCCAATATGGTCAAGACCATCGGCAGCAGCGCCTTCGAGGGCTGCGCCACCCTCGACAGCGTCGCCATCAACGGCATAGTGTCGGAGATCGACAGCAAGACCTTCTACCGTTGCAACGCCCTGCGCAGCATCTCGCTGCCCGCCTCGGTGAAGAAGATCGGCACGAAGGCCTTTCAGGAGTGCACCTCACTGCCTGGCATCGACCTGCCCGCCGCCCTGACAGCCATCGGCGACGATGCCTTCGAGAAGTGCGCTTCCCTGCAGAGCATCAAGATACCCATCGCCGTGTCCTCCATCGGCAGCGACGCCTTCCTGGAGTGCACGATGCTCGCCAAGGTGGAACTCCCCGTTGCCCTGAAGAAGATCGGCGGTGCGGCCTTCGCCAAGTGTCCGAGCCTGCGCGATGTCATCCTCAACTCTCCCACCCCGCCAGCCATCTCCCGGAGCACCTTCAAGGATGTGGTCAGTTGCTCCTTCTGGTTGCCGAAGAACAGCAAGACCCTCTACATGGCCAACAAGGACTGGGTGAAGGTTTATGTCTTGAAGGAGAAAGAATAACATGACCCTCTATCCACAACTGATCATGGATGCGCTGGCCACGGTGACGTATGCCGGCACGAAGAAGAGTCTCGTGGAGAGCGGGATGGTGGCCGACACGCCCACCGTGGCCGCTCCCGCCAAAGAGGGAGAACCCTGGCACGTGAAAGTCGTGCTGGAGTTCCCGCGTGATACTGACCCCTTCCTGAAATCAACAGTCAAGGCTGCTGAGGCGGCGATTAAATACCATTGCGGTCAGGATGTCGACGTCGAGATTATTACCGAGTTCAAATCAGCCCCCCGCCCGCAGGTCGAGGATCTCCTCCCCGGCGTGAAGAATATCATCGCCGTGAGCAGCGGCAAGGGCGGCGTCGGCAAGAGCACTGTCTCTGCCAACCTCGCCATCGCCCTGGCCCGCTTAGGCTATAAGGTGGGGCTGCTCGATACTGATATCTTCGGGCCCTCGATGCCCAAGATGTTCGATGTCGAGGACGAGCGCCCTTACGCCGTGAAGAAAGACGGGCGCGACCTTATCTGTCCCATCGAGAAATACGGTGTGAAACTCCTGAGCATCGGCTTCTTCGTCAGTCCCACCACTGCCACCCTCTGGCGCGGTGGCATGGCCACGAGTGCCCTCAAACAACTCATCGCCGATGCCGACTGGGGCGAACTCGACTATTTTATTCTTGACACCCCGCCAGGCACCAGCGACATCCACCTGACGCTCCTCCAGACGCTCCCTATCACGGGAGCCGTCATCGTCTCGACCCCGCAGCAGGTGGCCCTCGCCGATGCCCGCAAAGGCATCGACATGTACCGCAACGAGAAGGTCAACGTCCCCATCCTCGGCCTGATAGAGAATATGGCGTGGTTCACCCCCGCCGAACTGCCCGAGAACCGTTACTATATTTTCGGACGCGAGGGTTGTAAGGCGCTTGCTCAGGAGATGAATGTCCCCCTGCTCGCCCAGATCCCCCTCGTGCAGAGCATCTGCGACAGTGGCGATGCAGGTACGCCTGCCGCGCTGAGCAGCGATACTGCCACAGGCCTTGCCTTCATCAACCTGGCCCAGGCCGTCGTCACCGTCGTCAACCGCCGCAACAAAGAACAGCCGCCCACCCACATCGTCGGCATGAAATAACAAAAAAGCCCGCCAATCCAATCGGCGGGCTTAATTATTATGTTTTACCAACATCAGAGCGGGCGAGTTCCCAACCTCGCATCATCGCGAAGTAGTCTAACGACTCGGTACCATTCTCTTGGATGGCCATAGCGGTACCTACCATCATCCACCGCGAGGGTTGATCCGATGGGATGCCGAGGGGCTCATCCGGCAGGATGCCGGTGAGGGCAGACACGTTGGCAATGTATGCCTCCGTCTTATTCTCAGTAGGCGGCGCCCATTTGGAGATGATTCCCCGGATGGTATAGAGCCGATATTTGTGGTAATAAGTACGGGTGAGTAGGTAGAACGCTGCGCGCCAACCAAACTCCAATGATTTAAACTGGCAGAAAGCAGCATCCTGCTGATGTTCTGCGAGACCTTTCCACACATCCTTTGCCGTGCGGCGGATGTTTAGTGGGTTGTGATTTCTAATTCCTCTTGGTAACATAATTTTAAATTTGAAAAACCTAAATGTACATAGTGAGTAAGTGAGTAAGTGAGTAACTAAGGCAGTTGAAGCATCAGTTTTTTATAGGTACCATAAGATACTTTCTCAATGATGCCATCGTCTTGAAATCTCATAATAGCACGAGAGGCTGCTTGCTGAGAACACCCAAAAATTTCCTGAAACTGCTTAGATTTGAATTCGTCAGGCAATTTGCGGAAACACTCATCGTAGCGGGTAGACCTGCGGCGTACCACAAACTCCTTGTTCTGATCAGCGAAATAGTTGAAAGCCATCTCACCGAAGAAGAACTGCTGGCACTTGTACTGGATTTCCATTGCCAGTCGGCAAAGCCGTTTGTCAATATCGTCCATTGTCAGTGTCTTGGATTCCTGCCACTCATCCCAATGACGCATCATGATGTAAGGTAGTGAAACACCGATGCCGTAGTAAGGAATACGTTTCAGGAGTGTTCGGTCTGCCTTGTCGTGATTAAACTCTGCAATCTCCATGTGAGCAGACTGCCAATCATAAGTCTCATCATTCAAAGGTTCGAGGGGGATTTCTCCTTCCACCTTATCCAACCTGTAAGCCCAAGTCCTCAAAGTCTCGTTGGCGCTGGGGTCTACCTCTTGCTTTCGCTGGGCCAAGCCCTTATCAGGGAGAGGTATTACAGCCAAGCGGGTGCTCATACCAGTACCGAAGTTCCTTTGGTTCACCTTTCTATGCAGGGCATAGGGGGTTCCCGTATAGATGAAGTTCCAGAACACATTGAACATTCCCGTCAAACTATCCTGATTGGCATACATCTGACCATCCTGTTCATTGTGGAACGATTTCAATTCAAGGATTTCCCTGTCTTTCCAATCGCCACCTTTGTTATTCTTGGTGACATTGTCAAGTTCACTATCAAAAGAGAACATGTGGAGGTTTAGGCTTCTACCTTGCACATCCTCTACAGCCGCTTGCATGTGGCGAATAAACTCACCAGTAGCAGTACGTGCAGGATGCACACGGATACCCACAATAGGCCGCTTTAAGGCATCAGCCTTTTGGGCTTTGGAAGATGTAGTCCTCTCGGTACGCCCCTCTTTGTAGCGGTTCACCGCATCAATCAGACCTTGATCGGCCTGAATCATCGGGTCTGCAATTTTGAAATAGAATTTCTCAATCACATTCTTTCCCGCACCGGGATCACCGATGATAAAGATGCAGTAGTTTAGGCGGCGAATGATTTCGGGGTCATACCAGAAATGGTAATAGGCCCGAGTCATCAGCGTACCAAACAAAGCGGCACTACTAAACAGAATGGCAGGGAGTTTGTGAGGATGTGCATTCAGATATAACTCCTTCATACATGGGTAATAGTGAGCCATTTCCTGCAACTCTTCCGCCCACTTATCCAGCGGCAGTTGTGCGTAGATGTCCTCAGCGTCACATGGGGACTGGCTCATCTGTGATGTCGCAGATGTCACAGAGGTGCCTGTCCCCTGTGTGACGCCAGCCTTTACCAGTGCCTCCTTCAATCTCTTCGGCATATTCTCCCGATACTTGAACTCAATCACCGAACCAATGGTAGAACTGACATTTTCTCCCTCTGCCGCAAGTTCCTTCACCCATTGCAACTGCATCACCACCTCTTCAATCTTCTTGGCATTCTTACCTATCAGATATCTGAGGTGACTGGCTAATTCCACAAGGGTATTATGGCGGTTGTTTTCAAGGTTCACCCCTTCCATCCAAGCCTCAATAATCTTGGTGTAAGGAACGCCGTTGTAGGTCAGAAACTCAGTATTCCGCACGTTCTCTCCATCACCTCCTGATACTGGTTGTTGGTTTTCTCCAGTACCTTGTACGGCAGATAAACGAGGGTTACCATCGTTGCTCTCAGCAAAGTCAAGAGTAGGCTGAGACTTACCAGCATGATACTGGTCATTAAACTTTTTACCAAAGTCTTCATTTTCATAAGTAAACAATTTTTCGTTTAGAATAAGAATGTCCTGTCGCGTAGTTAAAAACGCTCCTCTTGAAGCGTCTTTACATGCTTCATCTGGGTTTAGCCCCAACTTAGCAGAGAAAGTCTTTTGGTTGTCAATGAGGTTTCCTACATTGACATCAGCCATAAAGACTACTTTCAGACCATGACCTGAAGGGGTTACGTAGACTAAAAGGATTCTTGCCTTGTCTTCATCAGACAATTTGTTGTAGGCATCTTCCCAAACAACCCTACAATCACCCTCAATGTGGTCAAAGTCTATCACACACAACCCATTTAATTGACATGCCGCCTGTTTTCTCCAACACCCCAGTTTCCCGCTTGCAGAAGCGGTTTCAACGTAGGTTGCAATAAAGATCACAAATGGTAGCGACTTTTTCAGGTTGTCACAATAGGTCTGTAATTTCTTTTCAAGAGGCAAAGCCTGAAACAACTCGCCTTTTGTCTTTCCCCCAGACCCTTTCTTTCTACTTGCTTCCTGCCCTTGGCAGAACTTAATGAAATTCTCGTCTTGCGCCCATTGACTAAGCAACTCTGCATTTCCTTCCAAAATGGCGGGCAGTGCCTCCCGCAGTTTACGATGTTCCGTCGTAAGCCATTTGGTCTGTGCACTGTCCACCAAATTATTGAAGATTTCTGCAGTCACTATTGCTGTGGGCAAATCGAATCTTGATTGATTACAAAACATTTATCGATTTCGCTTGTCAGACTGTACAACTCTCTCCTTATTTCCAACAATCCTTTAGCCTCGAATGTGAGCCAGGCAGTCACCTTGTCCTCCTTTTTAACGAAACAGACTTTGAGCCTGTCGCCGTTGATTAGAAACTCGCCTTTCGGCAGAGTAGGTTCCTCGATCTGTATGTCCTTCGTGAGTTTTGCCAGTTCCTTTTGGAAATAGGCTGCCTTGTCAGGCACGTCGTCAGGACATTTCAGTTCAAGACAAGTCAACGGGGTTTTCCCGTTGGTGGTGTAGCGCTTCGAACGTCCCACTCTTTTAACGTCAATCTGTGAGGGTTCACCCTTCTCCTGTGGTGTCACCTCGATGGAATCATCATCAAAAACACGAGTGTTCGACTTGAACGACCTCACACACTTCTTCCGAGCGGTAGCGAACTTTTCACTTTTCACTTCTCCGCTTTTCACTTCTTTCGCTTCTTCCATAAGTTCAAGATACTCTAAGGTCATGCCATTGAAATCTTGTCAACGTAGATCGTCGTGGCCTGCATAGCCTCGCCGGTCTGTTGTGAATTCCACTCACGAACCGCCATAGAGCACTGCACTCTGTACTGGCGCGTTGGATCGAACTTGGGGCAGTTGACAGCCCGCTCCCCTGTAATCTCACCGAGGAAGGTGTCTATGCCATCCGTCAATTTCAGGGATACAGAGTTTATAATCTTCTGCTCACCTGTCTTTTTGTCGATGTACTGACGGGTCATCAGTGCCGACTGGTTCAAAATTCTAACTGTTTTTTCCATAATAAATCTGTGTTAATCTGTGAAATCTGTGGTTCTTCCTTAATTCACTTCCTTATTCTTTTATAATATTAATAATGTTCGCGTGAAAAACTGCCGTGCTGTCGCAGCAGGGCAGGTTGTGGCAGTCCGCTGACCGCCTCGGTCTATGACATGCAAATACAAAACTGAGTCGAAGTGAGCAAAGGTCCTCACTCCATTCATTCAAAAATTCAACTCAATTATGAAAACAAATATTCTCGTTGTGTCAATATTTCAAGGATCGCCGCAAGCCGAATACAATGCGAAAGTTCACTTTCAGACATTGTTGAGGCGAAGCCGATGTTCGAGACAAAGTCTCAAGGATCGCCGCAAGACTCAACTTGCCAGAAATCTTCACTGCCATTGCAGTTTCAAATTTTCTGGTGCAAAAGTAGAGTTCGATTATTCGACTGAGAAACAAAAAAAAATAGGCAGGCTGTCGAGTCGAACGATAGCCTGCCTTAACTCTCTGAAAGTCAGAGATAAAAAAGACTGGTTAAAAATTTGTTAAACTAAAATTTAAATTCCAGTCGAACGCCAGTCGAACGTTTCAGTCGAATTTTGGGTATTCAACGATCCATTCACAGAATGGTCTTTTAGCACCCCGACCTATATAACTGGCGAAGGTTTTGATATCAATATCACTGTCTTTCACGATAGCCGAAGCAATGCTTAAATTACTGCCATCTATCACACCAGCAACTTTCAGACATCCGATGATATTGGCTTTTAGTGAGAGTCGCTTATCAGATTTTTGCCACTCTTCTTCTATGATATGGTGCCATTCAGAATTCATCAGGTCTTCTACAAACGCATCAATCCATTTCTTGTCATATCTCTTATCAGTCTTTACTTTGCTGAACCACTGCTTATATAGTAGTTCTTTCATATTCTTCTTAAAAGCAAAGTTTTTATCATCACAATTTGTTTCTTCATTTTCGATATTTATATACTGCCCCAGTTCCTCATTCTCCTTCACCATATCCTTGTGAATGAGTTCCATTTTCTTGATGACCTTGAAGATAGCATGTTTCTGTTCTGGGCGGAACTTATAAAATATCGGTGCGAAATGTTTCCCATATTCCCCCAGATTGGGGATAAAGAGCCCCTTTACCCTTTTGGCCAATTTCATAATCTTAGCGTATGCCTCTTTATAAAAAGTTGGCGGGGTGTATGAATGAGGCAGGAAACTCCTGTGGTAATCATAGTCCACACTCTCAATATACTGTGTCGATGGCTCATCGGCATGGTGCATGATATCCAACTCCAATGCATCTTTGAGTACATCCTCCTGTTTCTCCTGGAGCCAATCCATTGTCACGCAGTTCCGCTTCTTCTCTTTCTGGTACTCTTCTTCTACCTCAGTCCAGTCTATGCGTTTCATGATGTTGGGGAGGTTGTTCTCATAGAGCGATGCAGGGGCGTCTTGGATAGCGGAATCTATTGACTTAATCTGATCTATCAAGACCAGTAACTTGCCATCATTATCAAAGTAAAGGTCTTTTGTGGTGAGATCCCATACATCCTTAAACAGTTTATACAGCAGTTCCCCGATTTTTTCATTATCCTTAGCCATTAGTGTCATGTCATACTCCATCTTACCAGTCCTGGTGTAGTTTTCATGTTTCGTCACCTGTTTCACATTATAGTCAGGTATCTCTGGGAGTTTTCCATTTTTCAAATCCTCCAAAAACTCCTTACCATGATTGATGGCACCATCAAGGGCAAGTCTGTTACACAACACGAATAGAAGATATACTGCAGGATTGTCTTCTTTGAGAAGTTCATAGATCACCCTGCTCTCGAAAATTTTCGATATTCTTATACTGAAATTCATTTTGTTTTGTTGATTAAATAGTTTTTAATTCATATTTTGTTTCTCATAATAAGCCCTTGAAAGAAAAAGTTGAGAAAAAAGGGTAACGATAGTAACACTAGGCCTCTAGCATAAAAAACCTATAATACATGCACACACCGCTACCCTCACGTATTCACGTGAGTCAGCGGCCATTCGTTGCATGTATCTTATTTTTTGGATAACTATACTTACCTGCTAGAGTTCGTGTTAGCGAACGACATGGCTCCTTTTTCCTCAAAGAACTATCTGGACTGCAAAGATAGTCTAAATCTTCAACAAATCCAAATTTTTCTCTACTTTTTTATTTCTTCATTGGCGATCCTCCATAGTTTTTTAAGTTTAACATGCCTATTTTAATAACTGTAATATCGTCTCTGGCGATGTTCCCTGTTCTGTAAAAGCGTAGGGAGGTGATGGAACATGTTTCATAGTCTCGAACCTATCACAATTTGTGATAAGTTCTTGCAATTCCTGCTTTGTTAATTGGAATCTGAACCTTTCTGGGAAACGAGCAACGTTTCTTTTTACCTTCTGATTTAGAGTTCTGGTTTCCACCTTGTATAGCATCGCTATGTCCCTGTCTATCAGCACTTGTTGACCTCTTACAACGACTATCAACTTTGCGATATCTATATCTTCTGCAGAGGAAATCTCCACCACATCGTCTAACTGGTCGTGATTTGCGACCAGTTCTTTGGACTGGTCACAATTTGTGACCGGTTCATCAAGGTGGTCGCAATTTGCGACTACCTCCTCGTCTTTCTTCTTGCATTTCTTCGCCATTGCTGCTATTGCTAATTTGTTTTTATATGTCTTGTCATAGTCTCCCGTGTTAAGGTTGACATTTTTGACGGTGCGAAGGTATACAATTCTTTTGTAACCGCCAAATGGTATTTTTTACTTTATCGACGAAACCCCGAATTTCCTCGACAACAGATTTCTCTTTAACTTTCTTTAATGTTATTCACAACAAAAACCACCAAATATTTGGGTTTTTCAAAAATAGTTCGTATCTTACTAAAATGCATCAAAGGGGCCCGCAGTGCGAGCCCGTCCCTCTGTGCTCATACGCTGCAACAATAAGCACTTTCTTCTATATTTGCAAGTTTTCCCCAACTTTTTTGCCAAAAACATTGGGGATTGAGAAACTTTTCGTATATTTGCACTGTGTTTCGCAAGAAACGCAACTTTTTGGATAGTGCACTTTCGGTAGTAATATTAACGACAAACAAATAATCGTATGAATTCAAGACTTTTCATTAAACTGGCCGCATTATTGATGCTGACAGGAATTAGTGCAAAGGCACAAGTGAACAATCTGGCTCCGACGCGTGGGGGAGATACGACATTCGAGAAAGGTGACATCAATGAGGATGGCGAGGTGAATGCTGCCGATGTAGTTGCCCTCGTTGATATCATTATGAAAAAGGGAAGTACGAATGATGAAGCGACAGATCCCAACTCTCTGATTGGCAAATGGAATTATACACGTATCAAAAATGGCAAGGACTATTCTGGCAGTTATACTTTCAGAACTGACGGGAAATGTGATTTCAAGAATACAAATGATGCCTATACCTATACATATAAGACCCAAGGTGATTTCTTGATTTTGTCACAGGATCTTACCGAGATTTATGTTTATGAGTTAGATAATGGAGTAATGGAATGGTGGATAGTTGGTGAATGTAGAAATAATGAGGATATAAATAAAAAGATAAATGAAGCTAATGTTTCGCAGATAAAAGCGGGTACACCGTATCGGACTTTTAATAAAGAAATTTGAAAAAAGTCATTAATTGAAATAGGTAATTCATTTGTATGACCCTACTTTTGAGTTAAAATCATATTCGTCAGCCTTACCACATCGGCAGCATTCACCACGCCGTCGTGGTTTAGGTCACCCTCGTTCAGATCATCCGAGCCGGGATACATCATCAGGGCGACAAGCGCAACTACATCGGCAGAATTCACTTCCCCGTCGTGGTTCAGGTCGCCCTCGGTCCACTTCTGCACGGGTTCCTTCTTAGTGAAGTATCCTGGTGCATCCGCCCCACCGTCAATACGGGCGTAATCAAGGCGTATATGACTGGCATCATATATTGTCCCTTTCCCTCCTACCAGTTTCTTACAGTCATCGAACATGGTATTTCCATATTGTTCGTTTTGTGTACTCCATTCGTCGCCAGCGTAAATTGTTGTCAGTTCTGTACAGAAGTTAAACATCCCTGACATGTTTATCACCGCTGCTGTATTGAAACTGCTCAAATCAATACTGCTAAGTTTCGAGCAATTGTGAAACATCATCTCCATCGACTGAACATTAGGAGTTTTAAATCCTGAAACATCAAGTTCTTCAAGTGAACTACAACTACGAAACATGTTCATCATAGTGGTTGCATTTTCTGTATTGAAACTAGTAAGATCGATGTTTGTCAAACTTTCACAGAGTTCAAACATATAATTGAATTTTGTTACGCTTGCTGTGTTGAAATTGCCAAAGGTGATTTTTTGTAGGTTTGCGCAACCCCTAAACATCTCTTCCATCGTGGTAACTTTAGATGTAATAAAACCACTGAGGTCCAAATTTGCAAGAGTTTTGCAATACATGAAAAGGCCAGACATGTTAGTTACATTCTCTGTGTTGAAATTGCTGAGATTAATATCTTTTAGGTTCTCGCATGTAGAGAACATGCGATACATGTTTTTAACATTAGAGGTATTAAATCCGCTGACATCAACACTTTCTAATTTTCGGCAGCAGCCAAACATATTATACATCGTCTCAACTTTTTCTGTATTGAAACCACTAACATCAAGGCTGGTCAGATTATAACAATCTTGAAACATGCCTCGCATATCTGTTACGTTCTCAGTATGAAGGAATTCAATTCCAACAATCTCTATGAGGTTTTTGCATTCGCAAAACCAGTATCGTGTACTTGTAATTGAATGGCAAGCATTGAAAGAAGTGTCAAATTCAACTTTTAGAATGTCATAGCGCTGACTATGCCAACCACGAGAAGTCGGTGTATTAAACGTACCACTAACACTCATGCCATTACGGTTCTCCATTTGATTGTCATAATAAAATGTCAGTTTTGTATTGTCGTCGCTGAGAAGTGCATAAGCCTCCTGTGCCATTATGGTTTCAATAGCAAATATTGCTAAAATAAGCACCAGTAAAGATCTAAAAAGTAAAATTCGTTTTGTCGTCATATCTACTTCACTATTATTCATTCACGTTGCAAAGATACGAATAAGTGGGCAAAATGCAAAATAAATCGCCTTCTATTTTTAAGAGTACAGAGGTTCCAGATCCCGCTGTGTTGTGGGGATGGATGTACTAATTTCTGAGCACAGGGCGAACTGTATACCCATCGTAACGTATACTGGTGCCATACGTGCTCTGGCTATCAGAGCCAAATACGAAGCCATCCGCGTCGCGAGAGTACGACGTGTCGAGCGATGCCGACCAGTAGTCGCCCCAAGAGCCCTGATAACGGACCATATAGTCGCGGCGGGAACCTGCGGCGGGGAGGAAAATAAAATTCCCGTTAGAAGCGGTGAACTTACACCCATAGACACCATTTACGGTAGTCCATTCTGCCGTGGTGTTGTCCAGCATTTCCCGAATTTCATCGATTGTGGGCATGCGCCACTGTTTGCCCCAGTTCACGTAGGCAGCATCGTCGTCCAAGTCGAGGGTGGTCTTATTGTCAACGGTGCCATAACTGGCATCGGTGCAATATTTCGTCAGAGTTTTACCACTGCCGTTGCACAACTTATAGTTGGCCCAATCGAAAAAGCGGCCGTCGGAGGTGTCAGACGTGTAGCCCTTGGTCTCGCCCCAGGCAAAATACAGACCATAGTCCTCGGGCTTCTCGGCACCCACGTTCATGTTGGCCCATTTTGTGCCGGAAGGTAAACCCAGATCCACAGCTACGGCACCGGCAGGTGCCTTGGCTTCTTCGGTTCTGCCCATGATGTAATTGACAATAGCCACTATGTCGGCGGCATTCACACTTCCGTCGCCATTGACATCGTACTTCGATGTTGACTGCGCCCCTGCCGTCAGGCTGACGGCTACGGAGGCGATAATTAAAAGTATTTTCTTCATTTCTCTATCCGCTGTAGTCATGGGGACAGATACTGCTTGGGGGTAACGTATACCATAACTCAGATGCCTGTCCCCACGGCTAACCCAAATGTATGGCTCACAAGCCCGATTGTATGGCGCAAAGATAAAAAAATTCCGCAAAAACGAAGCGTTTTTGCGGAAAAAGTGTACTTCCGGGGTGAATATTATTCGAATACTAATTGATGGAACTGCTCATCATTAGACCACCAATAAGAGAGGAAATTTTTTCCAAAATAATCTTTTCTCTTACTACTATTCCAGCTTGTCATAGCCTTCTTCTGGAACGTTATAAAATTATAAGTGTATTTGACATTCATAATCAAATAATTATCATATTCGGCTATCCAATAGTCATCGTCAAGGAGTCCAAGTTCCATTTTGTCTAGTAACCTGTTCACATCTTCTCTGAGATTTTCTAATTGAATTGAACGAGCGATTTGGCGCATATTCCACTCTCGTGTATTGGCGATACTAGCACTGAATTTTGAATAACTGTTAGAAGGTACAATAATAATGCCTCCCCCTCCCCATTCTTCGATGACACATAGGCCTGTGGGGTTTCCGTGGCTTGCATCTCTTATTTTGTACTCTTTAAGGAGTCTATCTCCCCTAAAAGTTTGTATTTCTCTTACAAACACGAAACGGTCGATGCCGTCAATATGAAGGTCGGGAGAGAATGTAACTTCGGCGAGGATTCCTTTTTCCTGCTGCTGTTCGCTTGCTTCAGTAAAATAGACGAATCCTTGCCCTCTTCCTTTTTCGTCTTTCAAGTCGAGAATGATATTGTTTCCATCTTCAGCACGGTCAAAATCAAGAGCCATGATTGAGAGGAATAGTTTTTTCGCATGTTCAAAACTCTGCACACCTACATAGTAGTCCTTAGGACTATCTGGATGGGTGGCTTTACCTATTTTTAATTGTTCAGTAGGTTTGCCATCCATGTCTGGAATATAAAGACATTCCTTGAATTGCGTGAGGTCATCAATTATTACCTCAGGCACTTCCTGCTCTTCTAGGTCAACAGGATCGTCATTTTTGGAACACGACAAGATGAGATTACATGTCAGTATTAGTGACAACGCATACAGAAATAGATTTTTTTTACTCATAGTTCTTATAATGATTTGATTAATGATGCTGCAAAGATACTAAATATATTCGAAATAAACTAATTTTTGGAGATTATTTGAAAACTGGGTGAGTTAAAATATCTTAAACCCGCAAGGTGTCATACACAAGGGGGAACCTGTCCCCTTGTGCATGCGTTTGCAAAGATACAGTTTTTTTACGACAACCACAACAACTCTATGCGTTAAATATCACTAACACCATTGTGGTAAGGAAAAGATTTCGTACCTTTGCAGGCAAAAAAAACATCAATCGATTATAACAGACATGAAAAAACTCTCATTGTTTGCCCTTTTAGCAGGGATACTACTCATGACAGTCAGCTGCTCTGGGTCTGATGACCCTCAGCCCGGGCCGGTAAGTTCGGAGATGATCTTGAGTCCGCAAGTCATCACTAACGACTACCGCGGCGGTAAGAACATCATGCAGATCACCACGGACGAAGCCTGGAAGGCTCAGTCGCCTGTCGACTGGCTCGAAGTGACGCCCAGCGAGGGTACAGGTACCACGAAGGTGACCGTCAGTTGTCAGAAAAACACGACACTGCGCGACCGCAATGCCATGATCCGCTTCACCGCAGGCTTGAAGACAAAATACCTGTCTTTCCACCAGACGCATAAGGCCGACACGGCCCGCGTGGTGAGCAGCCGCGTCATCATCGGCAACCGGGCTGCCGGTGAACATGACTCAATAGAGATAGTGTTCAATACGCCTGCTACCCTGCGGACGTGCTGGATGACTGACGAAAACGGTGAGGGCATCTCAACACAGTCAGTAGCTAAATACGACATGGACAGTTGCCGTTACCGCTTAGCCATAGGCACAATAGGCTGGAACATCAACTGCGACCTGGAGATTGTGTCGAACACCGACAAGATTGTCACCAAGGACCGCCTCAACTTCACCTATTACGACCATCGGAATATCCTGGTCAATGCTGAAGAGGGCGAGAGTGTGTCCTACTCCGTGGTCTCGCCGGACAAGAAGAGCATCTGGGTCTCCGTGACGGCGGACAAATGGAAAAATGGCAGAAACCGCATTGTGCAGCTCTCTACTGATAACTTGGAGGAAATAAAGAGCGTGGACATACCCTGGGGACCACGTTACCTCAGCTTCAACCCCTATAACGGAAAACTCTACGTGCTGCCCTACAGCGGTAGTCCCGTCATCGTCAGTGCTGCACAGCTATGCGTGATCGATTCCGATGCAGGCCATATCGTTAAGACCGTCGACATCGAGACCTCACCTTTGGCGCACCCGCAGCAGCCTACAGACTTTCCTGACGAGGTAGAGTTCACGAGCGACGGACTGGGCGTGCTCCGCCTGAGGTCATCGGATGGCAACGCCTGTGAGTGGCGATGGATAGACAGTGCCGATGACGACCGCATCACCCTCAGCGGTTACGAATGGCATGAAGTCAATTTCGACCACATCTACCACAATTTCGATTACTCGCGCATCTACACTACCGACAGATACACGCAGTACATAGATACGCGCTACGTCAACCGCCAGCACCGCACACCAGTGTTGCTGCAGATTGCGAACAAGTTCAACTCCGACAAGTACTACGCCGGAGGCAAGGTGATGGACCTCCAGATGTCGCCCCGCGCCAATAAGTACTTCGTCTGCACTGCCCCTGGCAGCCAATGTGTGGTGAGCCTCGACCCGATAGGCTATTCAGAGGTCTGCGAGGAGGAGGCACGCGGCTCAAAGTGTGCATGGGACGAGTTGGTCACCGACCGCGATTACGTCTGGCAGGTGTGCAAACTTGGTCAGTACTACGGCTGGCTCCATCTCTTCGACATGACCAGCGGCAAACCCATCTTCGCCACCATACATTCCTTCAATGATGTATACCACAATCCGGTTATCAAGTGTTATCATCTGCCTGCAAGCGACAAGCTCCTGGTGGTTGGCACAAAAGGCGTATGGATGCTCGATGCCAAAGAGATGAAACGGAAAGCTAAGGGATGAGCAACTTCCGTCCGTTTACAATATTCAATCCCTTCTGCAAGGAATTGAGTCGCTGACTCTTTTGTGTGCACAAGGTTCTGTCCCCACGGCTAATACAGTAAAAAGGTCAAAGATATTAGTAAAAACGACAATTGTTTCAGAGTTCGGAGTCAACCACTTCAGGCAGAAAGAAATGTGCCGGGAATCAATACTTTTATGGATTTTGTACCTTGAGGTTACTCACTTACTCACTTACTCACTATGTACATTTAGGTTTTTAAAAATTTAAAGTCTTGGTTTTCAGGGTTAATAGGGGGATAGAGTATTTATGGTACAAATTATATTAATTTATTAAATTATTAT